>JBGOVD010000166.1:0-5329 GCA_041477935.1 Dissulfurispiraceae bacterium
CATCGAAGAGCGCCTTCTCAGATCCGTCATTATGTGCGTATTGACCTTACCCCTGGAATATAAGAACCTTCCGACGGTGCTGGATATTTTCAAGCTTGCCACTGACGATCTAAATCACGTTATTGCACTTTCGGACAATAAAGCAGTCGTTGATGAATACAGCTTCTTTGCGAACGTACCTAATCCGCAGAAGAGTAATGCGATGCAGGGTGTCGTGCGCAAGCTGCAGTTCCTGGATTCGCCATCGCTTCGTGCAAACCTTATTCGGTCAGATTTCGATCTCGATATGGTATTTAAAGAGCCGTGCCTGTTCATTATCAAAGCACCTCTTAACCGCGGCGACATGGGTATCCTCGCGAGCCTCACGGTCCGGCTTATCCAGATCCGTCATTATGCTTATTCGGACGAGTGCAAGATTAAAAAGACGAAGCCAAGACCTATTATTTATCATCTTGACGAGTTTCCACACCTGAATATCCCCAATCTCCATGCGTTTGCAACGACTATAAGGTCATCGCGCGGAGGAATCGTGGTCTATGTCCATGATCTTGAGGATTTACGGAAGTACATGGAGAAGTTCAAGAGCGGCAGTAAGGAAGGGTTGGAGTCGTCCCTTCGGACCTGGGTCATATTGCCGGGTTGCGGGCACAAGATGTGTAAAGAGATATCCGAGACGTTGGGCGATACAATCATGAAAAACTCGCAAAAAACCCAACAGGCGCTTCAGCCCATTGGCGGTTCGGTACGTTTTGCTGCGGAGAAACATGCACTGGAAACACACGACAACCTGCATTTCATGAGCAAGTATAAATGCCTAATCCTGCGGCCTGGGGTCACGAGGCCCTTCTATTGTATGCAGCTGCCCTACTATAAAGATGCGCGTCTCAAGAAGGTGCTTGGCGGAGATGTTGAATACTACGCCCCGAAGACGATAAAGAAAATAGTGCAAGGGCGGATAACCGAACTGTTACAGCAGCGGGCTTATGACGTTCACGACAAGGTGAAGGAACAGGCAGCTGAAGAGACATCAGCCTTGAACGGGAAGGGAACGGAGACGCCTACTGGCACGCCATCCGATGCTCCGTTGATGGGGACCAACAGAATGACATATGGTGCACGGGCTGTCCAAAAGGACATGGAAGATAACGACGAGGCGGCAGGCGCGCCTATGGTGGTGTAGAGCGACTCATCTTTTGGATGTTATTAGGAGAGGTAGTCTAGATCGGCGACAGGCCGGTCTAGACTAAACAATGACAGGTGCTTCCCTCTCTGGCGGGAGGCTTCGGCATCGCGGAGGTTATATGGGCAATCATGTTAACAAATTAAAAAAGATGTACTCGGGACGTAAAGCGGACAAGAAGGCGGCGGATGCAAAGAGGGGTGGACAGGGTCCTGCCATAAAGGCAAATACAAGCGCGCATGTACGCACCATGCAAGAATTGACTCCGAGGGACTATGACATCCTCCATTACTTAAGCTTTGGTCCTTCAAATGTCTCCAGCCTTGCCATCCTCTTTTTTCCGGCAAGGCAGGTGATAGGGGAAAAGAATACAGGAGTAAAGGGAGCTGCTAATGGTGTGGCTGCTGGGTCTCATGCGTCCATCTATGTTTTTCAAAGATTACGACAAATGGCTAAGGCAGAGCTGATCCAAATGGAGAAATACGACTTGGAGGGAAGTGCAATTGTAGTATTGCAAAAGCGTGGAGCTGAATATGTAGTTCGGAAGTTTGGCGCGGAATTCGAAAATATAAAATGTACGCTCCCCAAGCAGTCCGAGATCAAACATGACATTATGGTAGCTTCATCGCTTCGGAAGATTGTTTACAATGAGGCGAGAGAGCTTAATCTATATAAGGTCAACTGGTTTAAAACCGAACATTTCATGAGGCGCTCGTTAGGTCGCGCTGTGAAGAAAGGCGACAAGACTCATTTCCCGGATTTCGCATTAGAAATATACACCCCTAAGAGCAGCGCCCAGATATTCAATTTTGAGGTAGATGCTGGTTCAATGGGACGGAGTGTAGTTTATGACAAACTGGCGGCCTTCAAGCAGAATGTTGTTTTTATAGTCGAAACAGCAGACCGCATGGGACAGTTGTCTGATTATCTCCAAGCGGACAAAAGGACAAGGGGTATAGATTCCAAGAAAGGGATCATACGACTGCCTGAAACAATCCTTTTTGTGCTTTGGCAAGATTTTATCAGGAAAGGATGCAGGGCTGCGAGCTTTTTTAGCTTCCCATCTGGACAGAAAGTAAAGCTTCCGGTTGCGTTCACATAGCTCTTGTGTCCCCGAGCTATAGACAAATAAGAAAGCCAATCATGGCAAAGGAGAGTTTATGAGTTGGATGATTAGACGAAAATTCACAGCAATACCTACGGTTGTTGTAACGCTTTTTTTCATGTTTGCTATTCAGTTTATGATCCCGCATCTTGAGTTCAAGGTAATGGGGTATCAGATGATACTGTCCAGTCTGGCTTATGCTGACAGTCCTACTACTGACCTCAACGCCCCGTCGAATGACATCAAATACGCCCTGTCAAGGATGAAGGGGGATGAAAACGCTGTATTTCTGAATATACCATCTGCTCAATTCAGCGACAAGTTCATACTGCCGCAGGAGCCCTCTGGTACGATTCTCGCAAAATTCGACCCCTCCACAGGAACTGGCTCTCTGGCACTCATGAGGATGCGGATGGTCGGTGGTGTAATCCAGGCTCAGATTCTGCGGATTACACCGAAGGACTTTCAGACACATCTCAGCCCCCACTTTTATAACTTCTCATGGCTGGATTGGACCGGGAACGCCGGGTGCAACATCGACGATAAAATGCTGGTCGCGAACGATCCGCCCAATATCGACAATGTCTCTATTATCAGGCAATTTCTTGACTACGATCTCGGGAGAGCAAGCGTAGAGCCAAGCGTTCTTCTTGGCGGCGAACAAGCCAAGGTGAACAAGAGCAACTATTACTGGCACGAGCGGCTAAACAGCGATCCGTGCTGGAATAAGATGGGGCTTAAGGCCTTCGATACTGGCGATGGCAATTTCCACAATGTCTCGTTGAACGGGTTTCTGAATATCGTTGCTTTCGCGCAGAACATACACAAGGCTCCTTTGGGATATACGGCAATTTCTCAGATTCGCCAGGATGTTTCGACGGAAACGCACAAAAGCTTTTTCAAAAAGAAAGTTAAAACGACGGTGAGCTATTATCTGAAACCGATGTGGTTTATCTCTACACCGAAAAAAGCAGGGGACTATTCTGATTATGAGGCGAATCCGACTCTGACCGAGAACGGGACGTATTCCTTCATAAAAGCCATGAATAATCACAGCTTTCCTGAGGAGGAGATGCTTGTGTATCAGTGGGACCGGACGTGAGTGGATGGACGGGGATTTTCGTATTTCTAGCCATTATAGTGATGTGCATTCTTGCGTTTGTTACAGCGGGAGCGGCGCTTGCTGCAATGGGTGTTTTAGCGCCCAACTTAGGTCTGGCTATAGCTGCTGGCGCCGTTGTCGGTGCTATTGGGGGGATCGTTGCGACAGGGTTCAGTCCGACAACTAATACTACAGCCAATTTCACTCCCTATGTAGACTCTTCGTATCAACTTGATCCATCGCGCGACACATCGGGGGATGCATTGGCTGTTGCGAATAACACTCGTGATCAATGGATTGCTCCTGATATTGCGGGGACTCCGGACGGCGTCCAGACGTTAGTATCGAAGATCGATATACGGAAAGCTCTAGCATGTGGATGAGCTTCCAAGGCAACGGACGAGTGTGCATCGCCAGCAGTTCAGTCAGTCGGGATGGACGATCCTAGATTTAATCAGGCATATCAGGAGATGTTCTATTTTTCAAACAAGGAGTTGCAGAAGTCTAAATACCCTTACCAATAATTTCAGAAGTAGGACTTTAGAATGGGGTAGGCGGCAGTTGCTGGCCGCGTGGATGAGTTCCAAAGTAATGCCCCTCGTATTATGGTCGGGCTAAAAATCAAAAGCGGCACTGGCGCGTTTGAAGAAGAGATGGAAGAAGCCAGACAGAATAAACTAAAGGCTGACAAGATCAGATTGGCAGATATGACGGAAACGAAAGACGTCCTGGTCTATTAATTTCAAAAAGGCGGTAGTTCTCTGGCGCGCGCTTAGCTAGGGATAAGAGACAGGCAGTCGGTTGATAATACCAGGCTGCCTGTCTCTTATAGTCTGATGAGAGTAGGTTGTCAGAATCGGATGCTCATTATATCCTTTGTAATCTGGGCAGCTATTTCTGCGGGATCGTCTGCCGCACCGCCGGCATCAATGCTGTCGACCAACTGCACTGTGTCGATATCAAAGACAATTCTTTCGGCCAGTGCTGTCCGGGGATCAGAAACATGCGTGGTGAAAGGGACTGCCTGCTGCAACACGGGGATAGACTTTGCGACGAAGAAGTGGCTGTAGAGTGCCTCAACTATCTCTTCTGTTAAATCTCCGCGCCGAGCATTGCGTGTCTTAATCGCAGCGAGGATGCTATCGAGTTTGGCGATGCATGCGGCATGCGTTTCGTCAGCAGGATGCAACCGAAACGTATAAGAGCGCGACTTACCCTTCATGCTACGCTCTTAAGAGCCACCATCCCATACTTATAATAACCCCGAGCGTTTGCTATCTGCGCTCCTTCGAGTACCTGCGTTGCGTGGGAAAGACCTTGCATATGTCCCCGAAGCAATATCCCGCCGCCGCCGGTTAACAGGACCAGGTCAGGCTCCCCTTCATGCGCCCACCGCGATTTGATTTCGCCCAAGATGCTTTGGGCTGACGAACGAATATGGGACTGGACGATGTCTGACACCTCCGTGTCTTTCCCTTTAATTTTTATCGGGCGATGTCTGATGACGCAATCCTCAGCTTCGGCAATGATAATGTTATCGCGATCGTACCGGCTGATTAGATCCCGTCGCACCGCATCGATGATTCCATAGACGCCACCGGTCATGCTGCCAGACGCGCGCTCCAGATTGTCTTTCAGGTTTTGGATTAGGATATAGTCTGTTGTATGCTGGCCAATGTCGACGACTCCGACGAGTCTCAACTTCTGAGTAAGGTTTGGCGCGCCATCCATGTTGAGGATGTGATCGTAGAAAGACCCGAAGGGTTGGGGGATTACCTTGACACCGCCAAGTTTGAGTCCGAGGTGTCCGGCTACTGATCTTACCTGGTCTTCCGATTTGCTTTTGTCTCGTCCGTAGTATTCGACAGGCAACCCAGTTACGACAAAGATTTCTCTGCAACCCGGACTGCCGGCAGTCGCTCTCATCAAGCCGGACGCCATG
>JBGOVD010000295.1:0-3698 GCA_041477935.1 Dissulfurispiraceae bacterium
CTCGTATCGGCCGACCTGGTCCTGATGTCAGGGGACGACCTTCGGAAACTCTTCGGCATACCGGAGGGCAAGGTCACAGATCTCACCCTGAAGGTCAGGAACCCCCGGGAACTCGGCACAATTGCACAAAAAATTGTTCAGACTCTGCCCGACACAAGGCCGATAACCAGGGACGAGATATTGAGGACGTACGATTCCATCTTCAACTGGCGGGGCGGGGTGCTCATCGTAATCCTTTTCGTTGCCGTCATCTCTTTTTTCATCTTCGCATGGGACAGGGCGTCGGGACTGGGCGCTGAGGAGAAGAAGGAAATCGGAATTCTGAAGGCTATAGGATGGGAGACGTCGGATGTCATCCTGATGAAGTTCTGGGAAGGCGTCGTAATATCCTTTTCCTCGTTTCTATTGGGAGTGCTTCTGGCATATGCGCATGTCTATTTCACGTCATCGATACTCTTCGAGCCGGTGCTCAAGGGATGGTCGGTTATCTATCCCGACTTCAGGCTTGTCCCCTTCATCGACGCTTATCAGATCTCGACCCTTTTCTTCCTCACCGTACTTCCGTATACAGTGGCGACTATCGTCCCTTCATGGCGGGCCGCGACTATCGACCCTGACCTGGTGATGAGGACGTGATGAGATGATCGAACTTCAGGAAGTCAGAAAAGTCTTCAACATGAACAAGCCCAATGAGTTTACCGCCTTGCAAAGCGTTAGCCTGGAAATCGCGGCGCACCGGGTAACCGTGCTTAAAGGACCGAGCGGGTCAGGCAAGACGACTCTCCTGAGCATTCTGGGCTGCATGGCCAGGCCGACTTCGGGCAGGATCATGCTCCATGACAGAGAGATTACGAGCCTGCCTGAGCGGTTCCTTACCGAGATCAGGCGAAAAACCTTCGGCTTCATATTCCAGCAGTTCAATCTCATTAAAGGGATAACGGCACTGGAGAATATAATGACGCCCGCCTATCCGACGGGCGAGAAGCGTTCGCATTTAAGGGAGCGGGCCATGTCGCTGCTCGAAGTCTTCAGTATCGAACAAAAAGCGGCAGCCAGGATAGAATGGCTTTCCGGCGGCGAGATCCAGAGGGTGGCTATCGCTCGCGCATTGATGAACGACCCCGAGGTAATTGTTGCCGACGAACCAACCGCTCATCTGGACACCAGGCTGTCCCGCGAGTTTATGGAAACCATGCTTAAACTGAAGGGCGACGGCAGGACGATAGTCATCGCGAGCCACGACCCGATAGTCTATGAATCTAACTTCATCGACAAGGTCGTCGAGATGAGGGACGGGGCCGTCGTCGGGACGAAAGAGTTGTCGTGATACTCGATCCTCCCATCCTGGCGCTGCTTCTCGGCTCCATCCTGATAAGCTTCCTGGTCCTTTATTCGGCTGCGTTCGGCGTACAGATCATCAGGAACTGGAACATCAGGAGTGGCAGCGAACTGCAGTTAAGCCTCGAAAGAAAGACCTACCTAATCTCGACGATCATCAGTTACGCCTTAGGCTTTCAGCTGCTCTCACTCTTCCTGTTCATTTATACAGCGGACGATCTCTGCAGACTCTTCGTCGGAGCAATGTGCGCAGTCGGAACGCTGCATGTGAATGAATACGGGTATCCGGCGCTTATCCTCAAGATCGTCAATTTCCTTTTCGCCGGCACGTGGCTCATCTTGAATTACGCCGACAACAGGGCCTTTGATTATCCCCTGATAAAGAAGAAATATATTTTCCTTCTTATTATAGCGCCCTTCATCCTTATCGAAACTGTGCTGCTGTTCTTATACTTCCTTGGATTGCACCCTAATGTGATCACATCATGCTGCGGAAGCCTTTTCAGCACCGGGGCGTCGGGCCTGTCATCCAGTCTTGCATCTCTCCCAAGCATCCCGATGAAGATCGCATTTTATTTGACAATGGGGGTGCTGATCATTTCAGGCATATTTTTTTACCGTACCGTCAACCGGATCGGATACCTCTTTTCATTCGTGAGCACAACCGCATTCGTCGTATCCATCGCGGCCCTCATCTCGTTCATATCTCTTTACTTTTATGAACTGCCGACGCACCACTGCCCTTTCTGCATTTTGCAGGAGGGATACTGGTACGTGGGATATGTGATATATCTTTTGCTGCTGACCGGAGCTGTGACGGGGATGGGGGTTGGAATACTGATGCCTTTCAGAAAGATGCGAAGTCTCGAAAAAACCATACCGGCGATAATGCGCAAACTGACTCTGGTGTCCCTGATTTCATATGCGCTTTTCACACTCATCTCGACATACCAGATGATCTTTTCGAGCTTCAGGCTGGAGGGATACTGAGGATGCAGGCTTCATAAAATCTTTCCGGCCCGGACATTTTCATTTTGCCTTTCCATTGCAGCGCCTGTTTGTTGACTTTGATAGAGATCCTGTCTTATTATGCAGGTTGTTCAGTTGATCTCACCCTGCCTTATAAAATATAATCGGGAAAGGAGGATGCAAGATGACGCCCCAAAAAGTTTTCTTTACTAAAGGCGTTGGTGTCCATAAAGACAAACTATCGTCCTTCGAGGTTGCATTAAGGAGTGCAGGTATTGAGAAGTGTAATCTTGTTTATGTATCCAGCATATTCCCGCCTGAATGCAAGATTCTTTCAAAGGCTGCCGGCCTAAAACTTCTGCGGCCCGGTCAGATTACTTATTGTGTAATGTCCAGAAATGAGACAAACGAACCGAACCGTCTTATTTCTGCAGCAGTCGGGTTTGCCATGCCTACGGATTGTTGCAACTATGGATACCTTTCTGAACACCATGCTTTTGGTGAAAAAGCCTCTGTTTCCGGAGAATACGCAGAGGACCTTGCCGCAACAATGCTTGCCACAACTCTTGGCATTCCCTTTGATCCTGATCAGGCATGGGATGAGCGTAAACAGGTCTATACAGCAAGCGCCCATATATTCAAAACTCAAAACATCTGCCAGTCCGCAGAGGGCAATAAAGACGGTCTTTGGACCACAGTATTAGCGACAGCAGTTTTTATTATAGACTGAAATGCCGGCGTCACCCATGAGTTTCTGTGGTTTGCCCGGCAATGATATTGCCTATGATCGCGCCTCTGCCGTGATACTTCCGATTCCCTTTGACAAAACCAGCACCTGGCTTAAAGGCGCCGATAAAGGCCCCGCAGCAATTATCGAGGCATCAAAATATCTTGAATTCTACGATATAGAGACCGACAGTGAAGTTTATAAGAAAGGTATCTTCACTGCCAAACCTATCCATGCCGCCTCCTCTTCGGTTCTGTTAAAAAAAACTGAAGCAACAGTCTCCCGTTTTCTCAGGGACAATAAGCTTGTGGTCAGCCTTGGAGGAGACCACTCGGTTTCCATCGGAGTTATAGAGGCGTATGCAAAGTACTATAAGAAGCTGAGTATATTGCACCTTGATGCCCATGCCGATTCCCGCGATTCATATGAGGGGACCCCGTACAATCATGCCTGTGTTATTGCACGTGCCCGGGAATTCACGAAAAATATCGTCTCTGCCGGAGTACGGAGTATGGATTCCTCGGAGCGTGCCAATGTCGACAAAAAAAGGATTTTTTTTGCCCATGATATGCACGAGTCAGACAGATGGATAAATAAAGCGGCAGGCCTGCTGACTGATACTGTCTATATCACCATTGATCTTGATGTCTTCGATCCCGGCATC
>JBGOVD010000364.1:0-2971 GCA_041477935.1 Dissulfurispiraceae bacterium
ACAAAATAAATTATACCGCGGCTATGTCTGGCAACAGAAGGCTCTTCGATGAAAAATGGAGTGGAATCGATGCCGACAGTGCATTGGGGAAAAAACTTCTCGCAGTAAAAGCGCTCGAAAAGGCTGACGAATTCTCTCAGGAGGGCGATATTGAAAAAGCAGTCCAGGTGCTTATAGAGGGCATGCAATATGCTCCCGGCGATGCAAGACTATATTATTTTCTTGTCGATATATTGATGGAGAGCAAGAAGTTCAAAGATGCACTGGATGTAATTGAAAGGGTCCCGGTTGATGCAAACGATGCGCGCAGGCTCTCGCTGACAGGATATTGCAAGGCCGGAATGAACCTCATGACTGAAGCCGATGAATATGCCGACAAGGCGCTGGTCCGGAGTGCTTCGTCGGAAATGGCCCTTAATCTCAAGGGAATTGTTGCATTTAAAAGAGGGGATAGAGGCACAGCATCTGACTTTTTCGAGAAAGCTAATAACGCTGATTCCGGTTATGGTGAGCCATATACCAACCTCGGGGTTATTCTCTGGTCCGAAGGAAATCATACTGAAGGTCTCGATCTTCTGGAGAAAGGCTTTATCCTCTCGCCGATGTCGAGTGACATTGTTGACGCATATTACTCCGCGATCTCTCAAACCAGCTCGTTCGACAGGCTGGAGAAGACATTGCGTCAGATGGCATGCCTCTATCCTTTGAACAGGAGGATATGTTTTCTGCTTATCAGTTCCATGATGCAGCAGGGCAAGGACGGGGCTGCTCTGTATGAAATCGAGCAGGCTATGCTGGTTTACGATATGGACGACGGCATGCTATCCGCCGCTCTTGCGATAAGGGAGAAGGTCGGGATAAAGGAGATCGATAAATCGAAGAAAGACGCTACAATTTCTCTATGCATGATCGTGAGAAATGAGGAGCCAAACCTGGTCAAAAGCCTGTTAAGCGTTGAACCCCTGGTCGATGAGATGATCGTGATTGATACGGGCTCGACTGACAAAACCGTAAATATCGCAAAAGTCTTTGGCGCGAAAGTATATAATTTTTTGTGGACACAAGATTTTTCAGAAGCGAGGAATCTCTCTCTTTCGAAGGCTTCCGGTGATTGGATATTGGTCCTGGACGCAGACGAAGTGATATCCCCGCGCGACCATGAAGCACTGAAGAAGCTTATCGGCAGGAAAAATAGGGATAATGCGTACTCTTTTATAACCAGAAATTACGTCGATCGGGCAAATGTCGAAGGATGGGTCAGGAATGACGGAACTTATATCATTGAAGAAGCGGGCACTGGGTGGCTTCCGAGCTTCAAAGTGCGCCTCTTTGCAAATGATGTGAAGATCCGGTTCGAAAACCCTGTGCATGAATTGGTTGAACCCTCGCTGAGAAAAAACGGGAAAAAGATTCTCGACTGCAAGGTGCCGATCCACCATTATGGGAAACTGGACAACGAGAAGACCCTTGCCAAAGGGGAAGCATATTATCAGCTTGGAAGAAAGAAGCTTGATGAGCAGGGAGACGAGACGATGCCGCTTCTTGAACTTGCCTTGCAGGCTTCTGAATTGCAAAAATATGAAGAAGCAAGGGATCTTTTGCTGAGATTGCTCAAACTCGATCCCGAATTCGCGAAGGCACATTTTAATCTGGGATACGTATACCTGAAACTCGGTAACTATGCAGAGGGCATTAAATCGTCGCAAAGGGCACTTGCAATCGATCCGGCTATCAAAGAGGCGATACTGAACTATGCAAGTTGCGAGGTTTACGGAGGCGACGTGAATAATGCCATCACCGCCCTCGAAGATATGCTGAACAAAAATCCGGGACATCCTCCGGCTACAGCCCTTCTAGGGATGGCCTATATTATCGGGGGGAGAGTGGACGAGGGCATTGAATGCATAGAAAAAATTAAAAAGATGAAAGCCGACTGTCCCGGCGTCATATTAAATCATGCTAAGGAGTTTGAAAGGGCGGGAAGGATAGATTACACTGTACTGCTGCTCGAAACCGCGGTTGGTTACGGGTACGTAAACAGCGGCATCCTCGGTCTGCTGGAAGATCTGAAAAAGCGATAGGCTATATTTTTATCACCGGCATCTTGTCTCAATTCACTGTTTTTACGACACTCTGAGTCCGGCCGCAATATTGAGGTTGATGTTGATGAGAGCGGTCAGCTTCTCCGGAGCTGGGTAAGACATAATTTCAAATATGCGCTTGTCTACGAAAATGCTGAGACTGAGAAGGTCTTCCTTCAGTTTCTTCGGAAGAGGATTATCAGGATTAGCTATTTCTGTCTGTAAAAAACTCCATACTTTCTGATTGTAGTTGAGCGATTCGGAGAGCAGTTGCGTTAAATCGGCCGACTCCCAGCCATCCTGGCACTGCTTCAACATCACTGCCGCCTTGGACAGCACCGACGCTTCAAGTTCACGACCCGAAAGAGTAGTTTTATTATTTGTTTGGTACGCGTTCATTTGAGCTGTGTACACGATTGATTACCCCCTGTTCGAATTCTATTAATTTCTTTGTATGTTTGAGTGCCTGGTAATACTTGTTGCCCAATATATACCAACTGATCTGGTCGATTAACCCAAGCGTGCTGGGGGCGGCTTCAAGGAGCTCTCTAACGAGCTGCCAATAGGTGTTGTGATGTGCCGAAAGGTTCTTTTCGTCGATATACATGAGCTGTATGACGAAATAAATCCTGCTGCAGGGGGAAGTCGCCTGGTCTTCCCGCATTATATCTTTTTCCCTGAGGATAGGGACATTATTCTCTACGATAAATTCACTGGTGGCGTTGCCGTTTGTTACTACCGCACCGCCGATGATCAACTTTTCATGAGGTTTTAATGTAAGTTTTAGTGCCATTTCCTATAGAAAAAACTTCAGAGATTCATTGTTTTTACCAGCCAGACTGGACGTTGAATCAGAAGAAAGGGCCTGTCCGACTTCCGTGCTCTTGATC
>JBGOVD010000380.1:0-2745 GCA_041477935.1 Dissulfurispiraceae bacterium
CCGACGGAGCAATATGGACAGACACTGGGTACCTGTTTCCCTGTCTTGATCGGTACACTGAGGGCCTGTTTCCGCAGGGCAGCCGTGTCTGCCCCCCATCCCTCCATTTCTGTCACAACCACCGTGCCGACGGCCCCAGCCGATATCTTCAGAAACTGCCTCCGGTTGACTTTCATGCCTGAACTGTCGCCTCCTTTCACAAGCCGTCCTTCCGGCATTTGCGCGTATAAATATCAGTATAGTAGATTTCAGGGAGCTTCCCAACAGCCGGAAGCGATCTGATAGGTGTGACCGGGACGACAGGAAAGGCGATCAGGCAGGCGATAGGAACATGCCAGGAAGTAGTGCCTGTCAACTGAAACAAGTCAGATATAAACGCAGATTTGGCCGATAAGGCATTTCTTTTCGATATCGCAGGACTGCCCAAATTGGCTGCTTGCTTTACTGCTTGATAAATAAGTGTAATTTATGCTAAACTTTTTAGCTTAAAAACGCACGCCCGTAATGATTCTCCGATGGTCCCGCCGCTTCGGCGGGGTAGGAGAAGAGGGCGGAGGAAAAACCAGAGCACACAGGAGGAACAACGATGGCAGTTGTAACAATGAAGGAGTTGCTGGAGTCAGGCGCGCATTTCGGACACCAGGTGAAAAGGTGGAACCCGAAGATGAAGAAGTATATCTTCGGCGAGAGAAACGGTATTCATATCGTCGATCTCCAGAAAACGTTGAAGGGCGTTGAAGAGGCCTATAATTTTCTCAGGAGTTTAGCGATTTCGGGCGGTGACGTACTCTTTGTCGGCACGAAGAAGCAGGCACAGGACGCCGTTACCGAAGAGGCGAAGAAGGCCGGCTCTTATTACGTCACCAGCAGATGGCTCGGCGGAATGCTGACAAATTTCACCACGGTCAAGAAGAGTATCGAAAGACTCAAGAAGATCGAAACCATGAAAGCCGATGGTACGTACAATGTACTGACCAAAAAAGAGGTTTCTCAGCTTGAGAAGGAGAGGGAGAAGCTCGAAAAAAACCTCTGTGGCATCAAGGAAATGAAGAGCATCCCGGCAGCGATCTTTATCATCGATCCCCGCAAGGAAAACATAGCGGTCGAGGAAGCCAAGAGGCTCTCTATCCCGATCGTTGCTGTTGTGGATACCAACTGCGATCCCGACAACGCCGATTATGTAATCCCCGGGAACGACGATGCAATAAGGGCAATCAAGCTTATCTCTTCCAAGATGGCATCGGCCATTATTGAGGGCAAAGGCACTCTTGCCAAGAAGGCCCAGGAGGCAGCTGAAAGCGCAGCGATCCAGGAGAAGGCCGCGCGTGACGAAAAAGAAGCCGCCGCTGCAACCGGTGAAAAGGAGACTGCATAATGAGCATAAGTGCTGAGATGGTAAAGGATCTGAGGGAAAAGACAGGCGCAGGCCTGATGGACTGCAAACGCGCCCTTACGGAGAGTGCCGGTGACAAGGAAAAAGCGATCGATTACCTTCGCCAGAAAGGACTGGCCTCGGCTGCTAAGAAGGCGAGCCGGTCTGCGTCAGAGGGACTCATCGGTTCATACATACATATGGACAAGCTCGGAGTTATGGTCGAGATTAACTGCGAGACCGATTTTGTGGCGAGGACAGATGATTTCAGGGAATTGGTGAAGGACGTCGCAATGCATATCGCTGCCGCCAACCCGCCCTACATATCCAGGGAAGATGTTTCGTCCGAGACCATCGAGAGAGAGAAGGAGATCTACAGGGCACAGGTAACCAACAAACCGCCCCAGGTGGTGGAGAAGATCCTTGAAGGCAAGCTCGATAAATTTTTCAGCGATATGTGCCTGCTCGAACAGGTCTTTATTAAGGACCCTGAAGGCAAGAAGAAGGTGAAAGACCTTATTACCGAAAAAATCGCCAAGCTCGGCGAAAATATCGTGGTAAGGCGATTTGCCAGATTCCAGCTGGGCGAAGGCCTCGCCAAGGCCGAATCCTGTTAAACAAGGATGTGAGCGGTGAAGAAAGAGACTTCCCAGCCGATCTATAAAAAGATCCTGCTCAAGTTGAGCGGGGAGGTTCTCATGGGTGATCAATCCTATGGGATCGACCCTGCCACTGTCCAGTTCATGGCGGCTGAGATTAAAAAGGTCTATGACATGGGTATCCAGATCTCGGTGGTCATCGGCGGAGGTAATATCTTCAGAGGTGTCGAGGCCTCGGTAAAGGGAATGGAGCGGGCATCCGCCGATTACATGGGGATGCTCGCTACAGTTATCAACGCTCTCGCCCTGCAGAATTCGCTTGAGAAACTCGGACTTGAGACCAGGGTGCAATCTGCAATAGAGATGCGCGAACTGGCCGAATCTTACATACGGCGCAAGGCGGTGCGCCATCTCGAAAAGGGGAGGATCGTCATCTTCGCCGCGGGAACGGGAAACCCGTACTTCACAACAGATACTGCTGCGGCGCTCAGGGCCATGGAAATCGGGGCCGAGGTCATCCTGAAGGGGACCAAGGTCGACGGTGTTTATACGGCCGATCCCGCCAAGGACCCTACGGCAAAAAAATATGATGTGATATCTTACTTCGATGTGATAAAGCAGGACCTTAAGGTCATGGATTCGACCGCTATCACCCTCTGCATGGACAATAACCTTCCGATAGTTGTTTTTGACATCAAAAAACCGGATAATATAAGGAAACTTTTGCTCGGACAGAAGATCGGCACTACGGTAGTCAAGGGCGATCGCTGACCG
>JBGOVD010000221.1:0-4562 GCA_041477935.1 Dissulfurispiraceae bacterium
CCTTTCATTAATAGTCTGAACAAAAAGTCTGAAACGGAGACTATATGGAGCAACCGTGACGCGCAAAAACGTCGTGGTATAGTAAATTATATTTATTAAGATTCAATTAACTATTGATTAAGTTATCTTCATATATGCAATTGTAACAGACTTGCAAAGACATGTTGGAAGGACGTTTTCACTGCGGCAAGCTGAAGGGAGTTGCGGAAGCGTTTTTATTATTCGAAGTCCGCGTATAGTTCGCCGAACTTTATGCCTGCGATGACCTTTTGTTTATATCTGTCTTTGAGCCTGTTTTTGGCGTCCTGAAGGTCCTGGGACGCAAGGCCGTTGTTGAGTGCCAAAAAGGCCTCGATAAAGGCAGCAAGTTCATCGGTAGCCTTGAGAAGCTCTCCGTCCCTGGGGTTGAATTCGTCACGATTATATTTTTCGGTGATCTCATCGGAAGATGTTCTTATCTGTCTGCCCTCGACCGTAACGATGTTGCTGAACTCGTCCTCGGTGAACATCCGCATCTCACCGTGCCATGCTTCGGGAATGAGACCGTATACCTCATTTGCCATCTGCTCTCTCTCATATTCTTTGACCAGTTCTTCGAGTCCTGCGATAGACCGCTTTACCGGAGAGATGATGTCGCGGGTAAGAACCTCTGGAAAGTCGTGGAAAAGTCCGGAGAAGTAGTTGTTGACTCTCCTCTTGCGGCAGGCGTTTATTTCGCACGAGAAGACATATGAAAATATGGCCACAATAAGCATATGGCCGAGGACCGAAGTCTTGGGTACGCGGTTTATATGGCTCCACCGGAGCTGGAACCTCAGCTCACCGCAGAGATCGATGAAGTCGCGGAATTTCGGATAGAGGACTATCTGCTGCATGCCTTTGAGATCGTAATATTTCTCCTGTTTTTTCTGAAGATCTTTCTTGATCTTAGGTATTTCGTAGCCGTTTGGATTTGCCCTCTCAATGATGTCGAATTCCCACTTGGTGGCGTAAAAATGCGCCGCGCTGAGGATGCGCCTGTTGAGTGTCTCGCGCGTATCGGCGAAATATTCAGTGAATCTCTTGCAGAAGTCGTCACCAAGCGGAGATATCAGCGGTTCTAGCTGCGCATAGACCCATTTGTTCAGTTGCGCATACCGGTCGGGGTCTTCCTTTATCTTGTAAAATATCTGGGGCTTGAGATCGGTTACCACAAGGCGCTGCAGGAATTCGAAGAGGCCGCCTTCAATGACCTCGATCCAGTCGAAGCCCTCTTCATTCTCCTCGAATTTGCCGATGAGATAGGCAATGACCATCTTGTGGGCCTGCTTGTCCAGTTCTCGCAGCTCCACCGGCCGGATCTTGTCGTTCCAGCGCTGCATGTTGGCGGCATCGAATATCTTCAGCAGGAGCGGTTTTCTCAGCATAGGGCTTTCGTTATTTCTTCCCCCATTTATTTATGAAATCAGTATAACTCATCTGGAATGAATCAGAGAATGCCCCGTTGAGGTCTTTCCCGCTGGAAAGGGAACCCAGCATGTTCTTCATCCTGTCGGCCCGGTATTTGTCCATGAGATAGGAAACCGCAGAATGGCTCTCGATATAGGCTAGTTGTATGCCTCTTCCGTTCAGCCCCGAGAAGGACTTCTCGAGATAGTTCAGCGGAATGACCTGACCGACCCTTTGAGACGGGCCTTTGGAAAAATATTCGGCGAGTCCCTCATGTATCCAGAGAGGACAGCTCTTCGTGATCGAATGAATCAGCGAATGAACATACTCGTGGAAAAGTACAGTCCTGAGAAGGCCTTCCTGACCTTCCGCGCCTCGGACAGGCACCCTGATCTTGCCGTCCTTGGTGTCGAAGTATCCGCCCATCCAGCCCGGCGCCTGGGTAGTGTCATAGAAATCCTGGTTGGTGTAAAGGATCACCGTCACCGGTTCGGAGGGATAATAATTAAGATCGTGGCCGATAGAGGAATAGGCATCTTCAAGCATGCCGATCACCTTTCTGCTGACGCCTCCGAGTTCATAGCCGTCGAACTGGACCCTGAAGTGGGTCGTGCTTTCGGAAACAAAGTTCCGGTGTGCCTTCTTTTCCCGCATCAGGCGGGCGTAAAAGGCATCGAGTTCGGCATCTTTCTTTATGCCGATACCCTTTTCGGCATTGAGCAGGCTCTTATCGAAATTGTCCCGGTAGTAATATGCAAAGGCCAGGCATTTGCGGCAGGTGAATTCGTCGGCCCCGTTTTCAAGCGCCGGTTCGAGAAACCCGATTGAGTTCTCATAATCCGTAAGCTTGAAATATGAGAGGCCGACGCAAAGCAATGCTTTTTTGTCCCGTTCAGCCAGTTGTTTGCATAATTCGACCGATTTCCTGAAGTCGCCCTTTTCGAAGCTCTGTTTGGCGTCCTGCACAAGTGTCGGATTGTCGTAGATTACTTGGAGCATTTCCTGGACAAGAGGCGTCGACACTGGAGCTGGAGGAGGAGCCGCCTTGGGTTCATCGGATACAATCTGAACGGGCGGAGGGCTGCTCGCAATTGCGGCCCGGTTGTCGCTCTTGTAAAGGAAGAGATAGAGGTTGACGCCGATCATTACGGCGAGAACGCTGTATAATATAACTCTAAAAAAAGTGGCCATAGTTGCTTAACTTAGCTTACAATATCTGTTCATGAAAAAAATATACCTGGATTGCGCGTCGACAACACCTGCGGACCCTGAAGTGGTCGCTGCGATGCTGCCTTATTTCAGCGAGATATTCGGCAACCCGTCGAGCGTACATTCATTCGGCAGGGAGGCCAAAAAGGCTGTTGATCATGCTCGTGAGACTGTCGCACGGTTCATCGGGGTGAAGCCTCATGAGATCATCTTCACCGGGGGAGGCACAGAGAGCAACAACGCCGCTATCAAGGGGTGCGCCTATGCCGGCCGGAGCAGGGGAGATCATATCATCACATCTTCGGTTGAGCACCACTCAGTTCTGGAATCCTGTGAATTCCTGCAAAGAAACGGATTTACCGTCACATATCTTCCCGTCGATTCGGCAGGCATGGTCGATCCCGACGAGGTACTCAAAGCGATCACTCCCAAGACGATCCTCATATCTATAATGCATGCAAACAACGAGATCGGCACAATACAGCCGATTGCCGAGATCGGCGCGATTGCGAGGGGAAGGGATATCCCCTTTCATACCGATGCGGTGCAGACACTCGGACATCTGCCTGTCGATGCCGACGCATTGAATATAGACCTCCTGAGCGCCTCGGCGCACAAGTTCTACGGTCCAAAGGGAGTCGGATTTCTCTACGCCCGCAGCGGCACCAAGATGGGACCATTCATGCATGGCGGCTCTCAGGAAAAGGGCAGAAGGGCCTCGACCCACAATGTCCCCGGCATCGTCGGCCTCGCAAAGGCAGTCGAGCTGGCTGAAAAGTATATGACTGAGGAGATGAATACCATTATCGCACTCAGGGACAGACTGATCAAGGGGATATCCGACACGGTAAAGGGTTGCCGTTTGAACGGCCATCCGGCGAAAAGGCTCCCCGGCAATGTGAACTTCTCATTCAAAAATACAGAGGGCGAACTGCTTCTTCAACATATGGATGAGGAAGGGATCGCGTGTTCGACAGGATCGGCCTGCAGCGCCGAGAGCACAGGGCCGTCCCATGTGCTTACCGCTATTGGATTGTCGTCCGACCTCATTGCGGGATCGCTGAGGCTTACCCCAGGTAAATACAGTACAGGCGAAGAGATAGACTATACCCTCGAAGTCCTTCCGAAAGTAGTGAAGAAAGTCCGCTCGCTGACGGAGTTTTTGTAAGCTCTCACACCTTAACATCCAGCACCGGCAATCCCAGCCGCTGTCTTTTGTTTTCGCCCTTGAAGAGTTCCTGTTTCCGTTGAGGGATATCCCCGCGCTCTCCCTCGTGCTGAGATTGAATTTTTGTCGGCAGGCTCACCGCATGGCGGACCGTATATTTGCCGAACTTTTCTGAGAGCATGTCTACGGCATCGTAAACCTTCGACATCTTCTCTATGCGCGCTGTGTCATCGAAGAGAGTGTATTGAACTGTTGTCTCCGCAACGAGCCCTGCTAGCACAATCCCTGTTTGGCGATAAAGAGTGTTGGGGCGATAGATGTGGTCGAAGCCCTCGCGCAGGAGGCTGAAGAGGGCAGAAGGATGGGCGGTTGGACATGTCAGTTTCAGCTCGGCTCCGTCGTCGGTGAAGTCCTGCTTTCTGAGGAAGACAATCAACTTAGTGGCGGCAAGATTGTAACGCCGCGCCTTGATGCATGCGTTTTCGAGGTTCTTCGATAGCTGCGCAAAGACAAACGGCTCATCCTTAGATGGAGGTGTGAAGGTTCTTGCCTTGCTTATGGACTGGTAACTGCTCTTCGATTCTGTTGTAACGGGATAGACGCTTCTGCCGTTCAGCTCGTGCCAGATTTCGTGATAGGGTTTCGAAAGATGCTTCGCGACGAATGCTTCGTCCTTCCGCGCAAAGTCGAGGGCGGTGGTGATGCCGAACTTCCTCAGGAATGCCGCCGTATTCGGGCCGATCCCCCAGACGCTTTC
>JBGOVD010000171.1:0-5241 GCA_041477935.1 Dissulfurispiraceae bacterium
ATGGATACGACACTCATTCAGCAGTTTCCTTATGTCGGTCTTTTTGTGCTCCTTGTGCTGGGCGTAATAGGATTTCCCTTTCCTGAAGATGCAATACTGATTCTGTGCGGCTTTTTGATAGCAAGCGGTGTCGTAAAGCCGGTGAATGCAGTGTTGGTCGTCGCTTCCGGCATGCTCATGACCGATTATTTCCTCTATTATGTCGGCAGGAAATACGGCAGGAAGGTTGTCGCTCACCGGCGCTTTCGAAAGATCATATCGGCGCGCCGGGAGGTCCGCCTGGAGAAAATATTCCGCAGATGGGGAATTCTCGTCATCTTTCTTGGCCGCCATTTTGTGGGCCTTCGCTCCCAGATATTTCTGGTTGCCGGAATTCTCAGGATGCCGCGGGCGCGGTTCGTTCTTGCCGACGCGGTATCGTCGCTCGTAACTTTAACGATAATGGTTGGTGCCGGATATTGGGGCGGCAGCACTCTTGATCTGATTAAGAAAGATATGGAAGAAGCGAAGACCGCTTTGCTTGTTTTAATAGCGATAATCGCAGTCGCGCTGTTGATCTGGCTCATTGCAGTCAGAAAACTGCGCAGCGATGAAGACGGCAACTACGACAAATGAAGGAATGATATAATATACGATCTTGATGAACAGAGTGCCCCTCGATATAAAGGAAAATCACCCGATGCGCGATCTGACCACCTTTGGTGTTGGCGGAATTGCGCGCTTTTTCACCGAGGCTGTGAGCGAGGATGATATCGTTTCCGCCCTCGACTTTGCGAAGTCGCGGAATATTCCGATATTTGTACTTGGCGGAGGCAGCAATGTTCTGATCAGCGATGAAGGTTTTCCCGGTCTCGTAATCCGCGACGCCATAAAAGGCTTCAAAAGCCGGACCGAAGGAGATGATATCCTGGTCTGCGCGGGCGCCGGTGAAGATTGGCAGCAGTTTGTCGACCGGTGTGTTTCCAGCGACTGGCAGGGTGTGGAATGTCTCGCGGGCATTCCAGGTACGGTCGGTGCATCCCCAGTGCAGAACATCGGCGCTTACGGCCAGGATGTTTCACAGGCGATAGCTGGGGTCAGGGCGATCGAAATCGCTACGGGCGGGTTTGTATTCAGCAGCAGTGAAGAATGCGGCTTTGGATACCGGACGAGTATCTTCAATTCGACTTCGGCGGGAAAGTATATTATCACAGGGGTCACGTTCAGGTTGAGGAAGAACGGAAGACCGTCAATTCAATACAGGGAACTTGAAAAATTGTTCGAGGGTATTCAGGACGTCACACTCGCGCAGGTGCGCGATGGTGTAATTAACATAAGGGACTCCAAGGGACTGCTGGTGCGTGAAGGTCACGAAGTCTTCAGGAGCGCCGGTTCTTTTTTCAGGAACCCGATCGTAACGTCGGAAAGCTTCAGGGAGATCGAGGCACGCATCGACAGGACAGGTGGTTGCACCAACTGGGCCTGGCCGCTCGATTCGGGCAATGTAAAGATGTCCGCCGCCTGCCTTATTCAATGCGCGGGCTTTGCCCGGGGCGGCAGGAAGGGCAACGTGGGGATATCGCCGAAGCATACTCTAATCCTGATTAATTATGGCGGGGCAACAGCACAGGAGGTTGTCGACTTTGCGGGTGAGGTGCAGAGAAAGGTAAACGATGATTTCGGCGTCTTTCTCAGGCCTGAGATACGGCTTATCGGATTTCCACCATCATGCCTCGAAAAGGCGGATGATTGAAAAGCGGGCCTCTGTCCCGATGGTTCGACAATAGATATACGCGGGAGGTATTTCTTATGATAATCGGGGATGATATGGATGTATTGATAACTCAGCTGAAGGGCCTGAACGAAAGCATAAAGCGTGTTGCAGATGCGGTAGCGCCTGATGTGGAACCTCAGATATTTTCACAATATACTGCCTTTAAGGTTTACTCGGTGAGCGGCAGACAGTGCGTGAAGGGGATCGCCGAACCGGATCCTGTGCGCATGAAGGAGCTCAAAGGCATTGATGACATAATCATAAAGCTCAGAGAGAACACCGAGCAGTTTCTCGGGGGGCTGCCGTGCAACAACGTTCTATTATACGGTCCGAGGGGAACGGGCAAGTCGTCTGCGATCAAGTCGCTTCTAAGCGAATACGGGAAGAAGGGGCTTCGCATGATCGAAATGGAGCGTGACGCTCTCATGCATCTCTTCGATATTGGTGATCTTATAAGAATGCGGTCTGAGAAGTTTGTCATATTCTGCGATGACCTGGCCTTTGAAGAAGAGGAAAGCTCATACCGACAGCTCAAGGCGGTCCTTGAGGGAGGGCTGGAAATCAAGCCGGGCAATATGATCATTTATGCAACTTCCAACCGCAGGCATCTTATGCCCGAGCGTGTCGAGGACAATCTGCCGGTATTCAAAGGTGGTGAGCTGCATCCTGCCGATACCCTGGAAGAGAAGCTTTCGTTGAGCGACCGCTTCGGGCTCAGACTGGGATTTTTTA
This sequence comes from Dissulfurispiraceae bacterium, assembly GCA_041477935.1. Lineage (GTDB taxonomy): Bacteria > Nitrospirota > Thermodesulfovibrionia > Thermodesulfovibrionales > Dissulfurispiraceae > Fen-1308. Next base: position 2,486 of record JBGOVD010000171.1, read on the forward strand.
ATTTCGATATGGATACCTACCTGAGGATCGTGCGCAATTATGCGACATTGAGAAAGATCGATGTTGCACATGACGTTCTTGAGCAGCAAGCCATGCAATGGTCTCTGGAACATGGAAACTATTCCGGAAGAACGGCGCGCCAGTTCATTGACGATCTTGAGGGCAGAATAGGAATGGAGAAAACCCAGGGCTTGAAACGAAAGGCGTAGGTCCTATGGGATATTTATCGGTATGTGGCTCAAAATGACTCAGTAGAAAGAGCTGATCAGCTTATTGACAATCTCAATTACACAGCGACATCGCTCGAAACTTTTCCGCTTCGAGGCCATTGTCCTCCAGAAGTGGAACATATCGGGATTTTGGAATTTAAAGAGATATTGTTCAAGCCCTATAGAATCATCTATCAGATGATTGCGTCTGATGTTTTTATTCACTGCGTTCTCGATGGAAGACGGCAAGTGATCGATATTCTTCAAGAAAGACTGTTCCGGTCTGAATAAGCGTGTGAGGCAAGCTTCAGCCCTCACGCTTATCGACTTACTTTGGCAGCGACAAGACGATTTAAGCTGACTCCAGTTTCAGCAGATTGGATAGCCAGCAATCTGTGTGTTTCGGGTGTAACACGGACCACAAATTTTCCACTGTAGCGCCGATTTGCGATTGGTTCCGGAATAGGCTCCCCTGTCTGCTTTATATCATTAACCGTCTCGGCGACAACTTTGCGGATCCCTTTCAGGGCAGCTTCGGGCGTTTCTGCTAACCAACATAGGCTTGGAAATTCGGCACAAAGTCCGACATACTCATCGTCGTCTGCCGACCAAGTCACCCTATATGTATAATGATCATTCTTCAATTCCATAATTCACCTCCAACATCTCGATGGCTTTAATCACCTGTTTGACCTGATAACTCTTAGCTTTCCCTTTGGCATTTTGAATGTTGTATCCGTGGATCTCCCTGCCACGGCGTTTTATATATTCTATGACTGCTCCCTTTTTGTCTAGCAGCGCCAAAATAGTGGTCACAGACTGTACATAAGTCAGCGAATCTGACATTGCCAGGATTATTTTTCATCTGTAAAACCATTTCAGCAATGTTTGGCATGATCCAATTATAGTATCAATAATAGTACTATGTCAATGCCCTCGCTATAAACGCCGACATTTTACTTGTAAATCAAAAATATGACAAAATCAACACGATAATCCGAACACCATTTATCTATGCCTGACGGCAGAATTGATAAACGATGGATGTGCACGATTCTCGCTATAACTACTTAAAGTCATCGCCGCGCAAACATTGCTGAATATGCAAGATTTCTCCCAGTAGTCATTCTGCAACTGTAGAGCATAATGACTCTTACACGAAACATTGCTTGTCTGCTTTCTCTATCAGAGAATACTTTATAACAAATTCATGCAGTCCTATACATGCCGGCTAAACTGTGATATAATCGCAAATTGCAACAACTCACACGGAGGAATCAAATGCAAACTGCTCACTTGCCTGCATCTATTCTGATAATGCGTTCAGATTCTGCTTATTTTGCCGACGTATGCAAAATTCTCGATAGCAGTGGCTATGCCTATTCCGTCTGTAAAAGTCCTGAAGAGGCTCTTTCCAAAGTGCGGGAACTGCATTTTGACGGCATAGTTTTGGATATCGGCGGGCGGGACGTTTTCGACATGGATATAATTGCATCCATTCGCCAAGAGAGGCCGCAAACCCCGGTGATCATCTTGAGCTCAAACATCGCGGTAGGCTCGACAGTCAGCGCCCTTCGCATGGGTGCCTTCGATTTTATAGTTATGCCATCCTCTGCAGAACATCTGCTCCGCTCACTAAATAGAGCAGTCCGCCACAGGCGCCAAAGGGAGAGCGAAAAGAGATACGCTCAGGAGATCGAGGATAAACTCAAAGGCAATATCGGCTGGACAGGCCAAGACCTCGATATCGGAATAATCAACATTTTTGCAGCTGTCGCAGAATTCAGAGACCCCGACGACCGAACACACAATGTGCGGATGGGCCATTACTGTCATATCATGGCTCGAGCACTTTCACTGCCGCGAAGTTTTGTCGATGCCGTCAGCATCGGTGCACCCCTCCATGATATAGGCAAGTTCTGCATGCCGGACTCGATTCTACTCAAAGAAGGGTCTCTTACGAAAGTGGAATACGATCTAATGAAAGGTCATACGTCTTACGGGAAACAAATGCTGATGGAGTGCGGACTCCCTGACATGGACATAGCTGCCTCGATAGCTATTACTCATCATGAGAGATGGGACGGCACTGGCTATCCCAAGAGACTCAGGGAGAAAACCATTCCGATCGAGGGCCGAATCGCGAATCTCTGCGATCAGTACGACACACTGAGGAGCACCAGGCCCTATAAGCGGGCCATATCGCATAAGGAAGCTTTTGTTCTCCTGACCAAAGGGGATGGCAGGACCTTGCCTGAGCATTTCGATCCCGAGATACTGGAAGTGTTTAGAGAACAGGCGCCGGCTTTTGATGCCATTTTTGAGCTGAATATGCCGTCGGTAGTGAAGCAGTTAGTAAAATCAGATTCGATGTAACTACTTATAATCAATTTTTTTATAGATCCTGCTGTGGCAATGATTATTTCTGGAAAATCACAGTCTTTGTGAACTATCATGAAGATTATTTTGATAAGGATTGCCCCTGTTTTCTCGTAAGTTCCGCTTTTGCCCTTTCTATAGCTTCCTCTTGTTCCTTTATTGCTTGCG
>JBGOVD010000046.1:0-9313 GCA_041477935.1 Dissulfurispiraceae bacterium
AGCGTTGTCCCTGTCTTTCCGGTAGAGTCTGCTGCTCTCAAGCAGGCTAAGCGCGGCAAGGACAACAAAGAGGGCAGTCCCGGCGATATCGGTAATTATTATGGGGAGAAACGGGATATAGGCGGCTGAAACGGGGTGTCTGTTTTCATCCAGGCGGTGTTCACGAAGTCCGAGGTAAAAGAGGACCATCGCCCCATCGAGTAATATCTGGTCCAGTCGTGACAGATAGAAAAAGTAATCCCATCCTTCAACTACTACGATTCTTTGGAAATAGCTCCATCCTTCCGTCTCGCCGATAATCCAGATATCCGAGAAGCGCCCCATGAAAACAAGCATGTCCCACAGTATAAAGACTATTACCGAATAGAATGTGTAACGCCAACCCTTTTGCCGGTAGAGGCGGTTCTTGACCATCAGGGCCAAAACCGCAACGAGGGCGATGAAGAAAAACATTCGGGCCATCTCATGCGTGTACATGGCCGGGAAATCCTGCGGGACGAATCCCCATGCATTCACTGGAAAAAGAAAAATGGCCAGGATGATAAAAAATCTTTTCATAATTCTCCAGCCTTTGAGCAGCCATCAGCCTTAGGCGGGGCCGCACCTGCTTCACTCTTTTAGGCAGCCATGAAGGCCGCTCGCCTTTGCCCGATTACTTGGTCATCCCGGCGTTCCTGCTTCGATGCAGGTCCATCAACTCTTCGCGTGTAGCAACAGCTTCCACAACCCTGTAATCGGCTTTTATATCCGCCACCGCTTTCTCAACCGCTTCGTAGCCGCCCTCCTGCCGGTCGACCAGGGCGATGACCTTGACTATCGTCAGCCCAGCCTCTCGTGCCCTGTTGATGGCTTCGATAGTGGATTTGCCGGTTGTGATCACGTCGTCGACGATTACGACGTTGTCGCCGGTCTTGAGGTTACCTTCGATCCATTGCATCGTACCGTGGCTCTTGGCGTTCTTTCTTACGACAAAAGCTTCTATGGGTTTCCCTTTAAGATAAGATGTATAGGCTACAGCATCGGCTATCGGGTCTGCGCCAAGGGTAAGTCCTCCGATTCCGGCAGCCGGAAGATTTCTTATCATCCCGAATATAATATTGCCGATTAAATACATGCCTTCGGGATGAAGGGTCACCGTTTTGCAGTTCACGTAGTAATTGCTCACACGCCCTGAAACCAGCTTGAACGCGGGCTTTTCGCTGTATTTGAAAGACTTCTCGTAAATCAATTCCAACAGCCGTTCCTTCATGAATCGTCCCTTCTGTATAAAGTTTATCAGTATTATACCACTATTTTTCAAGAACCTTGCCCCACTTGACATTGACATCGGGCATACGGCAGGAACCGGCTTCAGCCTTGACAGGACGGCAAACCAATCATTATTGTATTAGATACCATGCAGCTTATACTTTTCGATATTGACGGCACACTCGTCGACTCCGGAGGTGCGGGTGTCCGTGCTCTTGATTATGCCTTCAGGGAAGTCCTCTCAATCGAAAATACCTTTCGCGAGGTCAGCATGGCAGGCAAGACTGACCTGCAGATCGTCAAGGAAGGTCTCTCTAAACATGGGCTGCCATCTGACAACGGTTTTGTTCCGCAGATAATCGATTCTTACATGCGCCACCTGTCGGTCGAGATAAACAACAGCGATAAACATCTTAAGCCGGGAATAGTCGAGGCCCTCGAAGCCCTGAAGGTGCGTAATGACCGTTACCAGGTCGGACTTCTCACAGGCAACTTCGAACAGGGCGCAAGGATTAAACTCGGAGCTTTCGGCCTGAATGAATATTTTGCCACAGGCGCCTTCGGCAGCGACAATGAAGACAGAAACAAGCTGCTGCCGATAGCAGTTGAGCGGTTCAGGATCATATCGGGCAGGGAGTTCGACTTCACGGATTGCGTTATAATCGGAGACACTCCGCGCGATGTCATGTGCGCCAGACCTTATAACGCAATCTGCATCGCCGTCGCCACCGGTCCTTATGGAGCAAGCAGCCTCGTAGCAGCCGGGGCCGATGTCGTAGTCGAAGACCTCTCAGACACCGCCCACTTTCTCAATATCCTCTATTTCCTCGAAAAGTAAAATAGTTATCACGCTAGTTATCTCAGGCATTGCGTGACGACCGTCACAGCATAGACAGATTCGTTAGTTTAGTCTAAAAGTGTCTGGGTTAAGAAGTCCCGCGATATGATATAATTGAGGAATCTAGAGCCTCACCTGGGGAGGGGACAATGATGATCATGAGAGTCCTGTGTCACAATCATATCCATTGTATAATCGGCGATTTTCCTGCGACATTTTTTCAGGGAGGGATACTATGACTTTGTTTGCAAATCAGAAAATTGGCTTGAGATTAATGTCGGGATACGTCATCCTGTCCATACTACTTACTTTTGTAGTTCTCCTCCCAACTATTGTCAACGCTTCGGATGAATCTGCCGGAAGCTTGAGAAAGACGAAAGGAGATGTTCTAATCGAGCGGTCCGGAACCATCATAAAAGCTGCAGATGGCACTCCCGTTTTCCCGAATGATACCGTCAGGACAGGTGCGGACAGCTCGGTGGGAATTATTTTCAAGGATAACTCAAGAATAGGCCTTGGGCCTAACTCTCAACTGGATATAAAGAAGTTTGTATTTAAGCCGGCCCAGGGTCAATTCTCCATGGTTAATAAGCTGACAAAAGGAACTGCCTCATTTGTTTCAGGAAAGATGACAAAGCTATCGCCGGAGTCTGTCATCCTTGAGACCCCGACATCTACAATTGGTGTCCGTGGCACGACATACCATATTAAGGTTAATGAAGACTAAATACTCCTCAATCCTCTATCGTCTGAATGAGGGTAGGATGCAATGAGATGTGGAGTAATTCTTTTTCTACTCATGATCTTACTGCATAGCTCCGGCTGTGCGACTGTAAAGGACACCGCCGTTCTGGTTCAGGATGCTGATGGCACGGTTGGGCAACTGTCAGTTACTACCCAGGGTGGGACTAAGACGCTTACCCTTCCAAATACAATGGTAGAGGTCACCGGATTTGATAATATCCCGTCTGATCAAAAAAAGATAGACCAAAGTCAAATTGATTCACTCTTCGCTGATTCCATTAAAGCCCTTCCTCCTGAGCCTGTCAGTTTTCTTTTATATTTTTTGCACGACTCGACGGAACTGACTGCCGAGTCAAAGTCTTACATTCCTGAAGTCTTGTCGTTAGTCAATAAAAGAGAGTTTTATGAAATAAGCATTATTGGCCATACAGATACGACCGGAAGCGATGAGTACAATATGAGAGTGTCAGCCGCCCGCGCCGAGGCCGTCCGGGTCGTACTTCTCTCGCACGGCATTCGTTCTGGACAGATTGAGCTCTCATATCACGGAAAGCGGGATCCCGTTATTCCAACCGGGGACAATGTGAGAGAACTACGTAATCGAAGAGTTGAAGTCGTTGTGAAATAGCCCGCCAGGATGCATGCTTTGCGACGACTATCGTCCGATGTCTCGTGGATCCGAAAGAGCAGGGAACATGCTCTCATTATTCTCTGCGGAATTGCGTTGACCTGTGTTGCAGCCACCTTATATTTATTCCAGCCTTCTCTGCTTTCGACGCTCGACCTTAAAATATACGACGCCCTGCTCAGATCGCGTCCTGAACGAACTGCATCCGCCAGTATTGTTCTTATTGAAATTGATACCAAAAGCCTTGCACAGTACGGACAATGGCCGTGGCCGCGATACCGTATAGCGCGGTTGATAGACAAATTGCGAGAAATGGGCGCCCTCAGTGTCGGTATTGATATCCTGTTTGCCGAGCCCGACAGGAGTTCACTGCGCAATATACAAGAGAATATTTCAGCAGACTTCAACTATGCTGTCAGCCTCTCAGGGGTTCCCCGGAAGTATATCGACAATGATGAACTGCTGACGGACGCGCTCAGGAAGGGTCCTTTTGTGCTTGGATACCAGTTTTTATTTGAGGAACACTTGGAAAAAAGATGCACACTTCATCCAGTCAATGTATTGTTCAGGAAGGACCCCGAGGTGCCGGATTCTGTGAACGGCCTTTTCAAACCGTCTTCTGTCGACTGCATATATCAGCCGCTCGCGGCGGCAACTCCAGCTTCAGGTTTTTTCAATATAAAACCCGATCACGACGGAATTGTTCGCAGAGTCCCCCTCATAATGGAATACGATGGTCGATTCTATGCCCACCTCTCTTTGGCCGTCCTTCTTTCAGCAGCCAGGCCGGAACAGATGATATTGACTGTTGGCCAGGCGGGAACAGAAAGTCTCTCGATTGAAAACGTTGAGATCCCGCTTGGGCACAAAGGATCTTTCCTGATTCCATTTCGCGTTCCTCACGGAACATATCACCACATCTCGGCTTCCGATATAATGAACGGCACAACCGAAACTGGGGAGATTGAAGGACACATCGTGATCATTGGAGCAGTTGCGCCCGGCTTGCTGGATATCCACGCTACGCCAACCGACCCGGCAATGCCTGGGGTAGAGGTTCACGCGAGCATCATCGACGCAATTTTGCAAGGTGATTTTCTTGTGCGGCCGAAGGCCGCTGTTGTTTATGAATTTATTGCCATTGTTTTTTTTGGGTTGCTTTCAACAATTCTATTAGTTCGCTTCATGATGGTTGCAAATCTGATTTTCTTACTTTTCTTTGCTCTGGCAGCGGTCACGCTGACTGTTTTCCTCTTCCAGAACGGAATTTATATTTCCCCTCTTTACCCTATTCTGGCCTATACTTCAAACTTTTCCTTATTATCGCTTCTCGATTTTTGGCGTAAAGAGAGGCTGCTGAAGGAAAAGACCGGGCTGCAACTGGCCACGCAGGAAGCAATGCTTGAAACTATAGCAAATATCACCGAAACGAGAGATCCGGAAACAGGCAGCCACATCAGACGGACCCGCAGCTATGTGCAGGCTCTCGCCGGGCATATCAGGAACAAACCGGCATATGCAGGCACTGTGAACGATGCCTATATCGAGCATCTTTTGCAGGCTGCGCCACTCCACGACGTGGGTAAAGTGGGCGTGCCGGATCACATTCTGCTAAAGCCGGGGCGACTGACGGCCGAGGAGTTCGAAGAGATAAAGAAACATGCGCAGTATGGCAAACGAGTCATCGATGCCGCACGTGCTAAACTAGGGGATACATCTTTTTTAATGTTGGCAGAAGAAATGGCTGTCTCTCATCACGAACGCTGGGATGGGAAAGGATACCCGAACGGGCTCAAAAGTGATGAGATTCCTTTGTCCGGGAGAATCATGGCGATAGCCGACGTTTATGATGCCCTGATATCGAACCGTCTGTATAAAGAGAACGTTACTCATGAAAAAGCCGTAGAAATCATTTTGGCCGGACGTGGTTCACAATTCGATCCGCAACTCGTCGACTCTTTTGAGGAGATGCACGCGACATTCCACTCAATCGCTGAGCAATTTACTGATGAGGGTAAAGACACCGGGCACTGATAACAGCGCCCGATGTCTTTTTAAGAAACGGCTTTATCGCCGGATTCTAACTTTTCCGGCCTGATGTAAACTGTCCGCTGCGGGAACGGAATCTCGATCCCTTCTTCCTTGAACCTCCGCAATATCCTCTTCCTCAGTTCGTGCTGGACCGGTTGCTGATATGGATATTCCTGTATCCGGCATGAGAGAGTAAAGTCGAGAGAACTCTCGCCGAAGCCGACGAGCCTGACCAGCGGCTCACTATCCGACAGCAGTCCGGCAATCTCTCCCTTTGCCTTTTCCATCTCTTCCAGAAGAATCTTTTCGATCGTTTCAGGGTCGGAATCGTAACCGACGCCGACCGGCATAATAAGCGTCATCATCTTTCCCGGCAGAGAATAGTTAGTGACAACACTTTGAGAAAGATTTTTGTTAGGGATGACGACCATAGTGTTAGGCATCATTTTTATTCTGGTCGTCCTCCATGTAATGTCCTCGACCCTTCCCTCCTGTCCTGATTCGAGCCGAATGTAATCACCGACCCTGATCGATTTTTCGACCAGTATGTGGATGCCGGCAAACAGGTTGGCAAGGGTATCCTGGAGCGCAAGGGCAACAGCCAAACCTCCTACTCCCAAGGCGGTAATCAACGGTGCAATAGATATGCCGAGCACGCCGAGCATTATAAGAATGCCGATGACATAAATCGTCCCTTTGAGGATACTGTAAGCTAGTCCTGTCGTCGGCAGCGGGAGATCGGATTTCTGTATGTAATTCCTGAATATCCTGCCCGCCAGATTTGCAACAGCTGCGGTAAAAGATAGTATCACAACCACATTTATTGCCTTGTCGAGATAGCCGGAGTATTTCTCGGGCATTTCGGAAACTACTATCCCCATATAAAGTCCGACCGCTATACACCAGTAAATGGAGGGGACCCTTACGGACTTGATGATAATATCCCCGATCCGTGTTACAACCTTTCGGTCCCATTTGCGCAAAAGACCGAATGTAATACCCCGCGCGATAAACGTCGCCGACGCTGCAGCTACGGAGACAAAAACCGGCAGGACCACTTTTTGAATTGTTATATCCACAAAACCTCCTGATTCAATCTATGCCCGTTGATCGAGCAGGACTACTCTCTACCTGCAATTTTGGGCCCTGTAATCTTCGGCGCAGTGTCGTCAGGCGTCTTTCGAGCTGCAAGGGCCTTCTTCACCGACCTCGAGGAGTATATTATTACGGTTATCAATGCTCCTGCAAGCGCTGAAAGAAATATGACGACCGCAAGCGAGGCTTCGAACCTCCAGAAGAAAAATGAGATCACAACCGGAGCTGCATTCTGCACCGAAAAAATGGCCACCAGGATGACTGCAATCAAAGCGATTATCAAACCAAACATGCAAACCCTCCTTATAGTTTCTGACTTTCCTGAACTTCTTCCTTTTCGAGATTGCCGGCCCTGACGCCGATGAGCCTGACCTTTCTATTCTTTAGTTCCACCCGTCCCAAACAATCAAAGGCGGCTTTCCGTATTTCTTCGACGGAATCCACAGCACGTTCTAGAGTCTTTGCCCTCGTCACCGTTTTAAAGTCGCTGTAGCGGACCTTTACCGTGACCGTCTTTCCCTTATATCCCGACCGTTTCAAATCCTTCGAGACTTCGCGGCAAAGTTCGGCCAGGTTTTTCGCGATCTCCTGCCAATTGTCGATGTCTGACTGGAACGTTGTCTCCCTGCTCGATGATTTAGGCTCCCAGTGGGTGACTACCTGGCTTTCATCGATCCCGCGTGACGCGCTGTAAAGATAGTTCCCGTATGAATTGCCGAATTCTCCGATGAGCCTTTCAAGCGGCAGCGAAGCAAGTTCGCCGATCGTATTTATGTTCATCGCTTTGAGATGGGCTTCTGTCTTGGGACCAACTCCCCAAAGCTTCCTTACCGGCAGCGGCCATATGCGGGTTTCAATGTCTGTCGGAGTGATGATGGTTAACCCATCAGGCTTCAGCAAGTCTGATGCTATTTTTGCGAGGAGTTTGTTGTGTGCAATACCTATCGAGCATGAGAGGTCCGTCGCATCGCGAATCATTTTCTTGATCTCGTGCGCTATCTCCTCCGACGATGCGGGAAGATCGGAAATATCGAGAAATGCCTCGTCGATGCCCACATCTTCGAGAAGCGGCGTAAATTCACGGAGCACCGCCTTGAATGTCCGGGAGACCCGCACATATTCCTCATAATCGACAGAAAGAAAGATGGCATCAGGGCAGAGCTTGAATGCGGTCCGAAGCGGCATGGCCGAATGGATGCCGTGTTTCCTCGCTTCGTACGAAGCGGTCGAGACGACACCGCGCTTTGTGGGATCGCCCGAACCGCCGATAACTACGGGCTTGCCAAGCAGTGCAGGATTACGCTTCTGCTCGACAGCTGCGAAGAAGGCGTCCATATCCATATGCAGTATCCGTCTCATACGTCATTTGTTGAACTCTGCTCAATCAGCTGAGACAAGGTTGTTCATCACCGTCCGATCTTATCCTGCATATTGCCGGAACAGGATATTCTTCCCGCAATGGACTTCCAGAGCACCTTCCATGTTGTCCAGGTGTGCCCTCCGGGTACGGTCATCGTCCTGTGCGGCCCTATCGCAGAGGCCAAAAGATGGTCGGCTTCAACAAACCGGTCGTCCAGGCCGTACCCGAGATAAATAACGGGCCTGCTAAGGCGCTGCATTTTATAGTCCCTGATCCATGTCCAAAGACGGCGCTGGTAATCGAGCTCTGCAATAGGCCCCGGGGTCCAGGCCTCGAGACCCCCTGCCTGAATTATTTCGTTTATAATCTCATCATCTCCCACATAGGGAGCCAGCAGAACGATCCCCGTCACCTCGCCCGGATAGTTTCTGGCATATTCCAGTGCCCCCAACCCTCCCATCGAGATCCCAACGAGCCAGACACTTTTGTATCCCTGTGCATGAGCCGTCGCAATCACGTCATGCCGGAGCCGCTCGACTGCCGTCCAATTCGCGTAATATCCGAGATGCAGCTCAGCGGCAACCGCATCAGCCTTGAGTCCCGATTGCCGGATTCTTTCGATGAATCCTTCCCGTTCGAACTCGGCCGCCCTGCTGCCCCTGCCCGGCAGAAAAATAACGAGACACTCCTGCAGGTTTCCTGTCTCTTGGGGATACATAATAGTATCCAGAGGGACCTTGGCCGGCGGAACGCAGGACGATAGAACCGCAGAAACAACGACCGTCAGGATCAACTTTGCAGCAAGCTCGATCGATATCTTCATCTTCGGTCCCCTTCAATCATATGCGTTAATACACGCTGCTAAGCCTATTGCACAGACAGGTCCTACGGATTGAGGTATCAGTCCGCTATATTCTATATTAACGCAAATTCGACTGTCACACACCTCGCCGGCGTCATCGTCTTGCATATTACAAACAATAAGATGTTTTGTATAAAATTGGGACCTTCTGAAATAGAAATGTCTTGTAATTGCGTCTTCAACCGTGATAATATTGCTTTTGCGCTCATCATTGATCAGGACTTTCAAATTGACTACTCTTGATGATGCTGTCCTATGAAAAAAAACAGGGTACTCGACATCATACGAGACAGGCTTTTTTACGGCTCGACTGATTACACGAAGAGTCAGCCGGACCTTTTTACACCCCACAGGTTTGTAATGCTTGCGCCGTCACAGATGGACCGTTTTGTTGAAACGGTAAAAGAGAGTTTGCCGGAAGAAGAAATATTAGTATACGTACACCTTCCCTTCTGCTTTTCTGAATGCCTGTTCTGCAACTCTTTTCCGCATAAGGCGGACCGGGAA
>JBGOVD010000039.1:0-9671 GCA_041477935.1 Dissulfurispiraceae bacterium
AGGGGCATGTAGATAAATTTGATGCATTCAGAAAATTACTGAAAGCAAGGCGAAAAACATAGGCATTCGCAGCAGAGCGAGCCGAGGGCCAAGCTTCCTTAGAAATCAGCTGGACGAAAAATGTTCTCGTCGCGCAGCGCTGCTGCGGTGTGATCTATTGATGTCACCCAGTTTTTTGAGGAGCATATGACCCCTTGGCTGTTACTCGACGTTGCGCAGGCGCCCGGAAATGGTGAAGAGCTCCGGCTATACAAGCGCGGCGCGGAGTTTTCGATAAGAGTCGGTAACTGTGAGCTTATGAACAGTCGTGTTCACGGATCGGAAGATGCGCTAGCCAGGCTTGCTTGCGGAAGAATTGCAGATTGTCCTGAACCACGAATCCTGATCGGCGGCCTGGGTATGGGATTCACCGTGGCCGCAGCGCTGCAAGGTATCGACGTCAAAGGACAGGTGGTGGTGGCCGAACTTGTGCCGGCGGTGGTGGCGTGGAACCGTGGTCCGCTTGCGGAGCTGGCAGGCTATCCTCTTCAAGATGAGCGGGTCACGGTACGTGAGGTTGATGTAGCCCGGATTATACAGACGGAGCGCCATGCCTATGATGCAATTCTGCTGGATGTTGATAATGGTCCTGAAGGACTGACCCGTAAGGGCAATGACTGGCTTTATAGTCTGCACGGATTGACTATGGCCCTTGCGGCGCTACGGCCCGGAGGAGTTTTGGCCGTATGGTCGGCCGCTCCCAATCAAGCGTTTACCCGCCGTTTGCTCAAGGTCGGCTTCAAGGTGGATGAGATTCGTGTGCGGGCGCGAGGTGCTGCCGGTGGAGCGTGGCACACAATATGGATTGCGGCCGCGTCGTCTAGAATCGATCCAGAATTTCCCTGATCTTGCGGAGCAGTTCAGGTGTGGATGCCGGTTTTGAGAGAAAGTCAGATCTTTCGGCATCGATCCCTTTGGCGTTCAAGTAATCAGCCGTATATCCGCTCATGAAAAGAACCTTAGCGCCGGGACTGATGTCCTGAATCTGCTGGTAAGCTTCAGGGCCGCTCATGTTGGGCATTATCACATCCATCAGGATCATTTGAATATCGTCCTGGTGTTTCATGAACTGATCCACTGCATCGCGCCCATCCAACGCCTCGATGACCCTGTAACCGAATTCTGCGAGGAGGGTCATCGTGAACGTGCGCAGCGAGCTTTCGTCCTCGACCAGCAGTATCGTCTCGGTACCGCCAACCGGGGGGACATCAACCGTTACCCCATGTTTTATATTATGCATTCCGACGGCGGGAATGTATATTTCGAAGTCAGCGCCCTTTCCGGGTTCACTGTGGGCCCCGATGAATCCGTTATGCTGCTGAACTATTCCGTATACGATGGCCAGTCCGAGCCCGGTGCCTTTGCCTTCTTCTTTGGTCGTAAAGAACGGCTCAAATATCTTTTCTCTGACTTCTGCGGTCATCCCGATACCCGTATCTTCCACGGAAATAGCGGCATATAATCCGGGCCTTCCATAACCGTGCGTTCTGATAAAAGCGTCATCCATTTGCAGTGTTCCGACGCGGACGGTCAGGACGCCGCCCTGCGGCATGGCATCACGGGCATTTGTCGCCAGATTCATCAGGACCTGCTCGATCTGTCCTCCGTCAGCCATGATGATAATATCATCGGCCGAAATGTGAATTTCCTGTCTGATGTCTTCACCTATCACACGCAGAAGGAGCTTTGACATGTTGCTGACGATAGTGTTGATGGAGACCGGTCTCATTATTAATGCCTGCTTCCTGCTGAAGGCGAGCAGGTTTTTCGTGAGGCTTGCAGCCCGATCTGTCAATTCAAGGATTTCGTCCAGGTACTTTCGGCCCGGACTGTCATCGCCGAGTTTCATGCGTGCAAGAAAGCAGTAGCCGCTCATCGCGGTCAGGATATTGTTGAAGTCATGGGCGACCCCTCCGGCGACCTGTCCGATAGCATCCATTTTCTGGGCCTGAAGGAGTTGCGCCTGAAGTCTTGTCCGTTCTTCTTCCGCCCGCTTGCGTTCCGTGATATCTTGTATTACGCCGAAAACCATATTTTTAGCGGCGTCATATTCTGCCATTGAGTGGATATCGATTATCTGGCCGTCAGCAGGCCGACGGATCTTGAATTCGACATTATAGGGAATCCCCAGCTCGATCAGATCCTTCAATGCCGCGGCGAGCATTGGGCGGTACTCCGGGAGCGAGATGTTTCGCACTTCCGATATGCGCCATTCCTTGGCCTCCAATCCATAAATAGCCTTGGCTCCTTCGGAAGCATGCACCTTTTTTTCATCCAGCAGAAATTCCCAGTTGCCGAACTTGGCCATTTCCTCGGCCCTTCGAAGCAGCCGGTCATTCTTTAGCAGTACCTGTTCCGCCAGTTTGCGGTTAGTGATGTCCCGCCCCTCCGGTATTAGAAGGACCACGTTGCCTGAATTGTCTTTTACGGGTTTGATGGACAAGTCAAAGAAATGCTGACTCCCATCACGCGATGGATGGGTTACTTCGAAACGTATGAATTCTCCTCCGGCAGCTTTCTTGATCGCCGCACGCAACTGGTCCTGCAATTCAGGCGAGTGGCTGAACCATGGGGTTTCCCAGAACGGTTTGCCTTTAACGTCGCGCTCTTCTTTTCCTATGAAATCCAGGGCTGTTCTGTTGGCTTGTATCATGATCCCGTCGACCGACATAAGCCCCATGAACTGGAAGGTCTGATCGAAAATGGCCCGGAATGTCCATTCGCTTTTGCTCAGTGCAGCTTCAGTCTGCTCATGTTTTGTAGTATCTCTGGAAGTCATACTGCCCCTGTGATGAGCCGCTCTCTAACGGAGAGCATCCCGAATTTATACAACAGTTATTATCTCTTTTATTCATCGTGGAAGTAAACAATCAGGAAGGAGGCTAATGGCGATCTTGCAGAAATGGTGATGCAGGTCACAAAGGCAATGGCAACCGGGAATAAGATGCATTTAAAGAAAGGTCCGTAACTGCCATGTTAGAATATCCTGATGGAAGGGAAGGACACGGAAAAGGAAAAGATTCTCATCAGGGGTGTTAACTGGATCGGCGATGCAGTGATGACGCTCCCGGCGATCAGGGCTATCCGTAGATTCTATCCTCAGGCGCATATCAGCCTTTTGATCAAACCTGCGTTGGCGCCTCTTTTTGAAAACAGTTTCGATGTCGATGAAATAATAATTTACGAACCTCAGTTCAGGGGGCTTGCCGGTAAACTCCGTCTCATCAATATACTCAGGAAGAAGCGATTCAGCAGGGCGATCCTCCTCCAAAACGCCTTTGATGCTGCTCTTCTCGCGTTTCTTGCGCGCATACCCGAGAGGATCGGGTACGACCGGGACCGCAGAGGTTTTCTCCTGACGGACCCTATCCGATATACAAACCAGGACCGTAATATCCATCACATTCATTATTACCTGAATCTTCTAACTGCTGCCGGCATCGACGCGGCATATTCGCATCCATGGATCAGGATGACGCTCCAGGAGAGGCTTGACTCACGTGCGAGGCTTTCGGAGGTGAAGCGTCCTATCCTCGGTATAAATCCCGGAGCTACTTTCGGCTCATCCAAGAGATGGCTGCCCGAACGATTCGCCGAGGTGGCGGCATGGTTCATAAGGGAGACTAAAGGCAGCGCAGTAATCTTTGGTGGAGAAGATGAGATCCCTATTGCTGAAGAGATTTACAAACAGATACCTATGAACAAACTCCTGCTGGCAGGAAAGACGTCTTTGAGAGAGCTGATGGCGCTCGTCTCCGAATGCGACGTATTAGTGACGAATGATTCCGGCCCGATGCATATAGCATACGCGGTCGGCACTCCTCTGGCTGCCATATTCGGATCGACATCTCCTGACCTTACCGGGCCTGTGGGGGACGGGCATGCTGTGATCAGTACGAACATCGACTGCAGTCCATGCTTCGAGCGCACTTGTGATAAAGAATATATAAAGTGCATGTTCGGTATCAATTCGGAAGATGTCTACGTCAATATCAGACGCCTGCTGCCTGCGAAAAGGGCCGTTTTTTTCGACAGGGACGGCACGCTTTGCAGGGATGCCAACTATCTGAACAGATGGGATGACTTCGAATTGCTGTCCGGTATCGACAGGCTGAAGTCGCTGAGGGATGGGGGCTTCGAACTTATAGGTGTGAGCAATCAGTCGGGCATCGCAAAAGGCATTGTTGATAAAGGTTTCGTGGAAGACGTGAACAAGCTGTTTATTGACACATACGGCTTCACAGCCTTTTATTATTGCCCCCACAATCCAGAAGATTTCTGCCAATGCCGCAAGCCGGAGCCCGAGATGCTTTTGAAGGCAAGGGCCTCCTACGGGATCGACCTCAAGAGGTCCTTTGTCGTAGGCGATAAGGACGCCGATATGCTCCTCGCAAAGGCCGTAGGCGCCCGCGGAATATTGGTGAGGACCGGCCAACAGAATCAGTCCGCTCACGCCGATGCGGTTGTCGATGACCTTGATAGCGCGATAAAATATATATTGAAATGGAAAGAATAACCGCACACGCAATTCCGCACAAGATACTCGTCATCAAGCCGAGTTCGCTTGGCGATGTTGTCCACAGCCTCCCATTTCTGTCCGCCCTGAATGAGTGCTTTCCCCTGGCGAAGATCCATTGGGTTATAGCTAAAGGGATCGAAGGCATTATCGAGGGCAACCCGCTTGTAAGCAAACTCTGGATCATCGACAAGGACAAATGGAAGAAAGTCGGACGAATCTCCGGAACTATCTCTGAAATGGGCAGGTTTGCGAAGGACATCAGGGCCGAGACATACGACATTGCGATCGATCTGCAGGGGCTCATGAGAAGCGGTTTGATGTCTAAGGCAACCGGCGCTCCGGTCAGAATCGGTTTTGCGGAGGCCAGGGAAGGAAGCGCTCTCTTTTATACCCACAAGGTGACCGGCGGCAAGGATGTCCATGCTGTTGACAGATATCTTAAGGTGGCACAGGCACTTGGCTGCGATATCGAAGCTGTGCGGTTCCCCATGCCGCTCATACGGGAATCAGAGAAGATCCGGCAACTGCGAAGCGAGATAGGAGACTATGCCGTTATCGTAGCAGGAGCCAGGTGGGAGACAAAAAAGTGGCCTGCAGAACGATTTGCCGCGCTTGCCGCTATGTTTGATATTAAAAGTGTGGTGGTCGGCAGTGCGGCAGATCGCGGTATATCGAAGGTCATCGAAGAACAGAGCAATGGCAAGGCCATTTCAATGGCCGGCGAAACAGACATGGGAGAACTGATATGGATCATCAGGGGTGCCAAGCTGGTGATTACCAACGATTCCGGCCCAATGCATATCGCCGCGGCCTGCGGCATACCGGTCGTCGCCCTTTTCGGACCCACGAATCCGGACAGGACCGGACCCTACGGCCGAAATAACGTTATCATAAGGTCTGCGGCTTCATGCGCGCCTTGCTATAAACGAAGATGCAAAGATCTTAAATGTATGAAGGATATTTCTGTCGGGCAGGTCTACAAGGCGGTTAAGGAGATCTCGCTTATCAAGCTCTGATTTTACAGGAATATTTCTTCTTTCCGCCCGGAAATGGTATACTTTAGTTTAAAAATCTAAAGGGGTTGTGTCTATGCTTACCGATGATTTACCGCTTGGGTTAACATTTGACGATGTTCTTTTATTGCCGGCCAAATCCGATGTCCTTCCGGGCGAGGTCGATGTCAGCACCAATCTTACCAGAAATATAAGGCTGAATGTCCCTATCATCAGCGCCGCGATGGATACCGTGACTGACGCCAGTCTTGCTATCGCAATCGCCCGAGAGGGCGGCCTCGGCATCATGCACAGGGCCATGTCTCCCCAGAAGCAGGCGCTCGAGGTGGACAAGGTCAAAAAGTCCGAGAGCGGGATGATCGTCGATCCAATAACTATCGCCCCTGATGCCCCTATCTCCGATGCCATGGTACTTATGGCGCGCTACAAGATTTCAGGCGTTCCCGTTACCACGAATGGAAAGCTCGTCGGCATTCTCACGAACAGGGACCTGAGATTCGAGACGAATGAGCAGAAACGGGTCTCAGAGGTCATGACAAGCGAAAATCTCAAAACCGCTGCTGTGGGCACGACGCTCGAAGAGGCCAAGGATACGCTGAACCGTTATAAGATCGAAAAGCTGCCTATTGTCGACAAAGATAATAACCTCAAGGGCCTCATCACGATAAAAGACATAGAGAAGAGAAAGAAGTACCCGCATGCATGCAAGGATGAACTGGGAAGACTCAGGATCGGTGCAGCTGTGGGAGTCGGTGAAAATGCGATTCACCGCGTCGAACTTCTTGTTAAGGCAGGCGTGGACGTCATTGCCATCGATACTGCTCACGGCCATTCGAAAGGGGTCATCACCACCTTGAAAGAGATAAAAAAGAAATTCGGTATTGATGTTATCGCCGGGAATATAGGCACGGCCGAGGCAGCTGCCGAACTCATCAAGGCCGGCGCGGATGCGGTCAAGGTCGGCATAGGTCCCGGCTCTATTTGCACTACGAGAATTGTCGCCGGCGCGGGTGTTCCTCAGCTGACGGCTATACGCAATTGCTACGATATTGCTTCCAAGTTTAATATCCCTGTCATTGCCGACGGCGGTGTCAAATATTCAGGAGACGTCTCTAAGGCCATCGCCGCCGGGGCTCATTGCGTAATGATCGGAAGCCTCTTTGCGGGCACCGACGAATCGCCCGGGGAGGTCATTCTTTACCAGGGCAGAAGCTACAAGACATATCGCGGCATGGGATCTATCGGCGCGATGCAGCAGGGTGCCAAGGACCGCTACGGACAGGAAGGCGTAGAGAAAGAGAAGCTCGTGCCCGAGGGAGTAGAAGGGCGCGTGCCGTACAAGGGGCCTCTATCGAGCAGCATACACCAGCTTGTCGGCGGACTTCGCTCAGGAATGGGTTACTGCGGCTGCAGGACCCTCGATGAGATGAGAAAGAACGCCAGGTTCATCCAGATCACCAACGCTGGTTGGAGGGAAAGCCATGTGCATGATGTTATCATCACGAAGGAAGCCCCCAACTACCGCATAGAACAGTAAAGGCGGCCAGAAAAGAATGGAACACGCAGCGCCCTTAACCGAAAAGATACTGGTCCTTGATTTCGGCTCCCAGTACACGCAGCTTATCGCTCGCAGGATCAGGGAGAACAAGGTCTATTCAGAGATCTTCCCGTTCAATGCATCACTCGAAAAAATCAAGGCTTTTGCGCCCAAAGGGATAATCCTTTCGGGAGGGCCGTCGAGCGTCTACGATAAAGGCGCCCCGATATGCGATCTCGAAATATTCAAAATGGGCGTACCTGTATTCGGCATCTGCTATGGGATGCAGCTGATGGCCCATGCGCTCGGCGGTGAAGTCGCCCGGGCTGCGAAGAGAGAATACGGAAGGGCACTCCTGATGGTCGACAACGATACCGATCTGCTGTGGGGGCTGTCCCAGAAGACCAAGGTCTGGATGAGCCACGGCGACCGTATAGAGATCATGCCGGACGGATTCAATATCATCGGGCATACAGACAACTCTCCTGTTGCTGCTATGGCGGACAAGAAGCGGAAATTTTATGCCCTCCAGTTCCATCCCGAAGTCGCTCATACCGACGAAGGCATCAGGGTCCTGCAAAACTTTGTCTTCGAGATATGCCAGTGCAAACCGACGTGGGAGATGGCATCCGTCATCGAATGGTCGATAGCGAATGTGCGGGCACAAGTTGGTGATAAAAAGGTCATCTGTGCGCTAAGCGGCGGCGTTGATTCGTCTGTGGTCGCGCTTATGATCCACAGGGCGATAGGCGACAACCTCACCTGCATCTTTGTAGACAACGGTCTGCTAAGGAAGGGAGAGGCCGAAAAGGTCCGTAAGACGTTTCAGGATCATTTCCATATCAAGCTTGATTTTGTCGACGCCCGGAAGCGGTTTCTCGAAAAGCTTGCGGGGGTGACCGATCCCGAGAAGAAGAGAAAGGTCATAGGCAACGAATTCATAGCCATTTTCGAAGAGGAAGCGAAGAAGATACAGGACGCTGAATTCCTGGCACAGGGAACGCTCTATCCGGACGTTATCGAGAGCGTATCTTTTAAGGGGCCGTCTGCGGTCATCAAGAGCCATCACAATGTCGGCGGACTTCCGGAAGTTATGAAGCTCAAACTCGTCGAGCCGCTTAGAGAGCTGTTCAAGGATGAGGTGAGGGTGCTCGGCCAGGAACTTGGACTGCCGGAAGAGATCTGCTGGAGGCAGCCTTTCCCGGGACCCGGTCTAGCCATAAGATGCATCGGTGAAATAACTGAAGACAAGCTCGAAATCCTGAGGGAAGCCGATGCGATAGTCATAGAAGAGATAAGGGCGGCCGGCCTGTACAAGGCCATTTGGCAGGCATTTGCAGTCATCCTTCCGATCAAGAGCGTTGGAGTTATGGGAGACGAGAGGACCTACGATAAGGTTGTAGCTGTCCGGGCGGTTACAAGCCTCGACGGCATAACTGCCGATTGGGCGCATATCCCGTACGAAGTTCTAGGAAAGATATCGGGCAGGATCATCAACGAGGTGCGCGGCGTCAACAGGGTGGTCTACGACATCACGTCAAAACCACCCGGAACGATTGAGTGGGAATGATATATGCGAGAGACGTGAGAAGTGAAAGATGTAACTGGTAAGAGAAGTTTCTGCCGGGAGTCGAAGGGCTCCCGGTTCTAGTCTGGACACGGAGGTAATGCCGTTGGATCTGAAGTCCTATCTGAGTGAGAAGAAGCATCTGGTCGATTCCTTTCTGGAATCCTATTACAGCTCCCCTTTCCCTCCCAAGACCCTCCGCGATTCGATGGTCTACTCCCTTTCAGCAGGCGGAAAACGTGTAAGGCCGGTCCTCTGTCTCGCATCATATGAGGCCTGCGGCGGCAGGGTCGAAGACGCCGTTCCCCAGGCTTCCGCGATCGAGCTGATTCATACCTATTCCCTCATACACGACGACCTTCCCGCTATGGACAACGATGACCTGCGGCGCGGCAAACCGACGAACCACAAGGTTTTTGGAGAGGGTATGGCTGTCCTTGCAGGAGACGGCCTCCTTACCGATGCCTTCTGTCTGCTTGCCGACAAACGCTATCGCAGACCTGTTATAACCGACGCAGCCATAGCTCAATGCGTCTGCGAACTTGCCCATGCCGCCGGTTCGCAGGGAATGGTCGGCGGCCAGGCCCAGGATCTATTGTCGGAAAACTCCGAGCCTGACCCGATAACGCTGATCTTCATTCATGAACATAAGACCGCTGCGCTGATCTCGGTTTCGGTCCGTATTGGAGCAATTCTGGCGGGTGCAGACGAGGAGAAACTCGAAAGGCTCACCAGGTACGGGGAGAATATCGGCCTCGCATTTCAGGTGATTGACGATATTTTGGATGTAGAGGGCGAAACCGAAGTAATCGGAAAGCCGAAGGGGTCGGATGAGAAGAAGAAAAAACTGACTTATCCCCGTCTCTATGGTGTAGAGGAATCGCGCAGAAAGGCGAAAGAACTGATAGATACATCCCTATCTGCCTTGTCGGTATTTGATGGAAAGGCCGAGCCGCTGCGTGCTGTTGCAAAGTATCTTTACGAAAGAAAAAGCTA
>JBGOVD010000114.1:0-6615 GCA_041477935.1 Dissulfurispiraceae bacterium
CGCGTACCGCCAAAGAAATAATGCGGGACAACACATATATCAGAAGGGCCGCATTAAAGAAGGGTAATAAGTCTGTGGGGTACCCTGTAATCACGTTTGCCCAAAGGGACGATGTGATGCTGGAAACCCTCATCGCATCTCTGGGCGTGGCGAAGTATGCGTCTATCGTGGTCATGAGCAGCATCGACAGATGGAAGAGCCTCGCCCTCTTTACTCTGAGGCAGAACATTTATACAAACCCGCAGGTCCCGTTGCAGGTTAAGCAGGATATCTACAAGATTGGCACTCCGACTGGCGATGCTCCTTTACTGATAACATCGAATTTCTCTCTCACCTATTTTATAGTTTCCGGAGAAATTGAGGGCAGCAAGGTTCCTGTGCGGCTTGCAGTTCTGGATACAGAGGGTCTTTCGGTCCTGACTGGCTGGGCGGCAGGGAAGTTTACGGCAACGAAGATTGCACAGTTTATCCAGGAGAGCGGCATTGAAAAAGAGATAAGTCACAGGGAGCTTATCATCCCGGGCTATGTCGCGATCCTGAGTGGTTCCATAGAGGATAAGCTTCCAGGTTGGAAGATTACCGTAGGTCCCAGAGAGGCCAATGGTTTGCCTGCATTTCTGAAGGCCCGTACAAACTAAGTCGTTCTAATAAATTCGACTGTAGGAGGTCAGGATGTCGAAGATCATAGCAACAGCGGTTATGAGAGGGACACAGGATCTTGTAGCCAGGACTGACGAATTGCTCAAAAAGACGATTGCCGCAAAGGGAAAAGACTTTGCCTTTGAATTCCCGGATACGGCGTTTTTCCTCCCCATGATTTATGCCATGACGGCATTCAAGGTACAGAAGCTCGGCGACATGGAAACCGCTCTGGGCTTTGCAAAAGACCTTCTCCACGAAGAACCTACCGAAAACCTTTGGGTCCCCTATCTGGGCGAAACCCTCGACTGCGGTATGGCAACTCTCTTCGCCGAGGAGATTCTCCTTGCCCTCAGGTATATCAACGGCCTTGAGCCTGTCACAGACCCTCAGACAGGTTATGTATTCAACGGATTCATCGGCGACACTATCCAGAGAAACCTCGGGATACAGCTTGTCGATGGTACAATGCCCGGGTTCGCCTGTATCCTTGGCGCAGCCCCCAGCGACGATATAGCTGCGAATATCGCCAGGGAACTGCAGGAAAAGAACATTCTGACCTTTCTTGCCGGAGAGTCAAACGGTGACAGCTTTACCAGACAGCTCCTGAGGAAGAATGTAGAACTCGGCTGGGATTCGAGAATTGTCCCTCTCGGTCCAGATACCGAACATATACTTTATGCAGCCGACTGGGCGATCAGGGCCTCACTCATCTTCGGAGGCAAAAAGCCCGGTGACTTCAAGGGCCATCTTCTCTATCAGAAAGACAGGGTCTTCGCTTTCGCGATAGCTCTAGGGCCGATGGATAACATCAAATGGGCCACCGGTGCAGGCGCCATCAACATGGGTTTCCCTGCAGTCTGCGATACGGATGTCCCTGTTATACTCCCTACGGGTGTGTGTACATATGAGCATGTCGACAAGGAATTCGACCACGCTCATATCGTACAGAAGGCTATCGAAGTAAGAGGCCTCAAGATCACCGTTGAAAAGCCGCCGATACCGGTCGCTTACGGTCCAGCCTTCGAAGGTGAAAGGATCAGGAAGGAAGATATGTTCATCGAATTCGGAGGCAACAGGACTCCGGCCTTCGAATGGGTCAGGATGGCCGAGATGGAAGATATCGAAGACAACAAGGTCATCATCAAGCCCGATAACTGGAAGGAGCTCGTTGCAAAGGGCGGTCAGCTGCCTCTGGGCATTTTAATTGAAGTGGCAGGCCGCAAGATGCAGAAGGACTTCGAGTCGGTTATCGAAAGGAAGATTCACTCCGACATCAACGAAGCCCAGGGCATATGGCACATGGGCCAGCGCGACGTCAACTGGGTGAGATTCAGCAAGGCCGCCACAGAGGCGGGCTTCACGCTGGAGCATCTTGGGGTGATTCATACCACGATGGCGCACCACCGCTTTAAATCGATCGTCGACAAAGTTCAGGTCACCCTGTACCTTGAGGAAAAGGACGTTCTGGAAAAGCTGAAAGAGGCAAGGGTCGCTTATGGCGAACGTGACTCCAGACTGGGGAACCTCACCGACGAGGCCGTGGAGGAATTCTATTCGTGCCTCCTTTGCCAGTCCTTTGCACCGAGCCACGTCTGTGTAGTATCCCCGGAGCGGCTAGGTCTTTGCGGGGCCTTCAACTGGCTCGACTGCAAGGCAGCCAAAGAGATCGACCCAACCGGAGGCAACCAGCCCATCAAGAAGGAAGAGTGCCTCGATCCCAAGATGGGACGTTTTGTCGGAGTCGACAAGTATATCGCCAAGGCAACTGCCGGAGCTGTGGAAACAGTGAACATGTATACGATCATGGACAATCCCATGACCTCGTGTGGGTGCTTTGAATGTATCGTCGGCATCATCCCCGAGTCCAACGGTGTTATGCTTGTGCACCGCGGTTACCAGGGAATGACGCCGGTCGGCATGAAGTTTTCGACCTTTGCCGGGTCGGTCGGCGGAGGCGCTCAGACCCCGGGATTCATGGGCATCGGCGTGAACTTTGTCGCAAGCAGGAAATTCCTACTGGGAGATGGAGGCATCAAGAGGATCGTCTGGATGCCGAAATCACTGAAGGAAAGAATCGAGGAGGTCTTCAAAAAGAGGGCTGCCGAAGAGGGGATCCCGGACCTGCTTGACAAAATTGCGGACGAGACCATCTGTGAGGATTCGGAGAAGCTCGTCGAATTCCTTACCCAGGCTGGTCACCCGGCATTAGAGATGCCTCCTATGCTTTAAGATTGCCGTCAGGAACGGATTTTAATAACCCTGTTCAGTGGAGGAAATGATGGAAAAGCCTATTGAGAAGAAAGACGAAAAAAAGAAAGCCAAAACAAGACCTGCGAATCCAGATGCAGAAAAAATATTGCAGTGGGCGGAAGAGAGAGGAATTGAAACCTGTTTCGACCGGGCAGAGAAAATGAAACCATGTCCAATAGGACATACCGGTGCATGCTGCAAGAATTGCAGCATGGGACCTTGCAGGCTTACGAGTAAAGAAGACGCACGCGGCATATGCGGCGCCACAACAGATACCGTCGCCGCGAGAAACCTGGTAAGGATGATAGCTGCCGGTACGTCGGCCCATTCCGACCATGGTTTGGATATGTGCATGCTGCTTCTTGCCGTTGCCGAGGGACATACCAAAGATTTCGAGATCAAGGATGTCAGGAAACTTTATAAGATTGCAGGCATCCTTGAGATCGAATTCGAAGGCAGACCTGTAAACGATGTCGCAAAGGATGTCGCAAATAAACTCATCGAAGACTTTACACGTCAGACCGGTGAGATAAATTATGCAAAACGCGCTCCGGCTAAGACACTGGAAAGGTGGAGAAAATGGGGCATAGTGCCGAGAGGCGTGCAGCGCGAAGTCATCGAGGCTATGCACAGAACCAATACCGGTGTTGACCTGGATGACGACAGCCTGCTTAACACGGGCCTAAGAACGGCCCTTGCCGATGGATGGGCAGGCTCCATGATCGCCACGGATATTACCGATATTCTCTATGGCACGCCAAAGCCCCTGAAGGCTCGTGCGGATTTTGGCGTATTTGAAGATGACATGGTCAATGTCGTGGTGCACGGGCATGAGCCTAACCTGGCGGAAAAAATTGTCGAAGTATCGACCGAACCCGAGATAGTGAGCTATGCGAAGTCGAAGGGTGCAAAGGGGGTCAATCTCACCGGTATGTGCTGCACCGCCAATGAGATCCTGGTCAGGCACGGCATATCGACTCTGGGCGGGTTTACGAACCAGGAGTTGGCCATCCTTACCGGCATGGTTGATGCCATGACCGTTGACGTCCAGTGTATCATGCCGGCCATTACGGTGGTAGCTAAAAAGTTCCATACAAAGGTTATCACTACATCTCCCAAGGCACAGCTGGAAGGTGCCATTCATATGCCGATGGTCGACGAGAGTAAAGCGAAAGAGCTTGCCCGTTCGATCCTGAAGTTAGCGATCGACAATTTCCCGAACAGGACGAAGGAGGGTTACCGCGGGAAGGGTGACAAAAATGAGATGATAACCGGATTCTCTCACGAATATATCGAATATATGCTTGGTGGAAAGTGGAGAGCGTCCTTCAGACCGTTGAACGATGCTATCATGGCGGGACGAATCCGCGGTGTAGCCGCCGTTGTCGGATGCGACAATACAAGGTTCCCTGCGGCCGGCAACCATAAATTTCTCATCACCGAGCTGATCAAGCAGGACGTGCTTGTCATAACCACCGGCTGCGGATCCCATGCCTGCGGTATGGCAGGGTATATGACACCTGAGATGGCCTATGAAATGGCGGGCCCCGGTCTTCGCCAGGTTTGCGAGGCCACGGGAATGCCGCCGATCCTTGCCCTCGGCTCTTGCGTCGATAATTCAAGGATTCTAACTATCGCAAGCGCTATGGCAGCGGAGGGTGGACTATCCGATGAGATTGGCGGAATGCCGGCTGTCGGCATAGCCCCTGAGTGGATGTCGGAGAAGGCTATCGCGATTGCATGTTACGTCGCGGCGTCCGGGGTGCCGGTCATCTTCGGCGGCGACAATATCTTTTCGGCGAGCCACGGCGTGACCGACCTTATGACGAATGTCTGGATGGAGCGGTTTAAGGGCTGTTTTGTCTTTGAGCCGAAGGTCGAAAAAATACTCGAGATGACCCTTGATTTCATTGATAAAGCAAGGGCCGACCTGAAACTCCGGAAGTACGAGTACGGTAAATTCGGGACCGAAAAGGTCCTCATGGATATGGCTGCACGCCGCGATATTGAGAAGGGCGCAAAGCCTCACCTGGGCTTCTAAATAAGTAGAAATAGACGATCACAAAGGGGAGTGCGGGATTTCTGTACTCCCCTTTGATTTTAAAGGCAATTCATTTTCTTCTTGACTCTATTTACAACTAATTCTATACTAAAAGGCAGTTATGTGATGCGGGTCACAGTATGTCGGTAAACATGCGGGTAACGCCAAAGGGGAGATAAATATGGCCAAGATTCTCGTAGTCGACGACAGCGTAACGGTCGCAAAGTTCGTAGAGATGGTGCTTACTGCCGAAGGGCATTCCCTGGCATTTGCGCTTGATGGCGATGAAGCGATTGTTCAGCTCAATAACGACAAATATGATCTCCTTATCCTGGATGTCGTGATGCCACGCAAAAACGGCTATCAACTCTGCCGGGAAATAAAAAATAATGAACAATATAAGGAAATTCCCGTGATTATGCTTACCACCAAAGGCCTTGATTCCGACAGGTTCTGGGGCATGAGGCAGGGGGCGAACGAATATCTGACAAAACCCTGCACTCCGGAGGCCCTTGTTGGTGTTGTCAATAAATATGTCCGCAGCATGATGTCGCTGGAAAACAAGCGGCCTGCTGCTGACACAAGACCGAGGGAAACCGCGGCTTTTAAGGAAGCACCAAGGAACCCTTTTTACCGCTTCAATAACTAGCTCTTCCGGCCTTACGGGTTCTATCCCCCATTGTCCAAGAATATTCCGAACCAACTAATTTGACTTTAGGGACCTCTACTGTTTAATATAAACGTCTCATAATTATACTTATCGATATCTCAAAGAAGGGGATAGCGCCATGAATAATAAAAAGAATTTGTTGAAATTGGGACTTCCCAAGGGCAGCCTCCAGGAGGCAACCTTGCGGCTTTTCAGAAAGGCGGGCTACCATATATCGGTATCGTCCCGGTCCTACTATCCCGTTTTTGATGATGCGGAAGTACAGTCCATGCTTATCCGGGCACAGGAAATGGCCAGGTACGTCGAAGACGGGCACCTTGACTGCGGCCTCACAGGTTTTGACTGGATTAAGGAACAGAATGCAGATGTCGTCGAGGTGGCCGAGCTGCAGTATGGCAAGGAAGGTTTCAGACCGGTCAGGTGGGTCGTAGCGGTCCCCATGGATTCCAAGATCAAAAGCATCAAGGACCTGCAGGGTAAGCGGATTGCTACAGAACTCGTCGGTTTTACCAAAAGGTACCTCAAGTCAAAAGGAGTCACCGCACAGGTTGACTTTTCGTGGGGAGCTACCGAGGTGAAACCGCCTTATCTGGCGGACGCTATCGTGGAACTGACCGAAACAGGGGCATCCCTCAGGGCTAACAATCTGAGGATCGTCGAAACCATCATTGAATCCTCCACCCGGTTTATCGCCAACAAAAAGGTATGGCAGGACAAATGGAAAAGGCAAAAAATGGAAAATATAGCCCTTTTGCTCAAGGGGGCACTGGCTGCCGAAGAAAAAGTGGGCTTGAAGATGAACGTTCCTGAAAATTCATATAAGAAGATTCTCAGTCTCCTGGCGGCGATGCACTCGCCTACGATCTCTCCGCTTTCCGACAAGGGATGGCACGCTTTCGAGGTAATTACCAACGAACGCCTCGTGCGTGATCTCATCCCCAAACTGAAGGCTGCCGGAGCGTCTGGAATCGTCGAGTATCCCCTCAATAAGGTTATTTTGTAAAGGCAGGAG
>JBGOVD010000186.1:0-5023 GCA_041477935.1 Dissulfurispiraceae bacterium
GGCGTAAAGACGGCGATAGGACGTGCAAGAAAGGCGCATCATCTTCTTAAGATCGAGGTCGAAGTAAAAGATATGGCCGAACTGATGGATGCCCTCGATGCCGAAGCTGATGTTATCATGCTCGACAATATGTCTGTCGACGAAATGAAGAAAGCAGTTAAGACGATACGCACACGTGACAAAAAGGTAGTCATCGAGGCATCAGGAAATGTGAATCTTCAGAATGTCAGGGACATAGCGGAGACGGGCGTCGACATTATATCTGTCGGCGCTATTACACATTCTGCAAGGGCTGTTGACATCAGCATGAAGATTAAAAAGGGCACGCATTATTAGCCGTCATTCCCGCGAAAGCGGGAATCCAATTTTAGAAGAATGAATGTTCGGCTAAGAACCTCAGCCACGACGGACAGGGCGAGAGGACCCATGTGATTCAAATCACCTAATTATCTCTTTTCTTGCGCTATAGTGATAGGGGGAACAATGGAAAAATTGACTTATAAAAAAGCGGGTGTCGACATTGATGAGGGAGATCGGTTTGTCAGGCTGATATCCCCGCTGGTCAAAAAGACCTTCAGGCCTGAAGTTATGACCGATATAGGGTCTTTCGGAGGCCTGTTCGCGCTTAAGAAATACAAGGACCCAGTTCTTGTCAGCGGGACCGATGGTGTCGGCACGAAGCTGAAGATCGCATTCATGTCGGACTGCCATGACAGTGTCGGCATCGACCTCGTGGCAATGTGTGTAAACGACATCCTCACCTCCGGGGCTGAACCACTTTTTTTCCTCGACTATTTCGCCACCGGAAAACTGCGGCCTGATAAGGCGAAGGATATTGTGAGCGGCATCGCCAAAGGATGCAGGGAGGCCGGCTGCGCTCTCATCGGAGGTGAAACCGCTGAAATGCCGGGCTTCTACAAAGAGGATGAATATGACCTGGCAGGGTTTTCCGTCGGTGTTGTCGAAAAGAAGAAGATCATCGACGGGTCCGCGATCAAAGAGGGAGACGCAATAATAGGTCTTGCATCGAGCGGTCTTCACAGCAACGGATATTCGCTCGCACGAAAGGTCTTTTTCGAAAAAAAAAGATTCAGGATAGACAGCCGCGTTCCTGAACTTAAAGGGACGGCAGGCGAGGAACTTATTAAACCGACCCGCATCTATGTTAAGGCCTTTAAGGCTATAAAAGATGCGGTCCGCGTTAAAGGAATGGCGCATATAACCGGCGGCGGAATCCCGGGAAACCTGCCGAGGATTTTCAATAAAAAACTTACTGCGGTCATTCATCAAGGATCCTGGCCCGTGCCCCCTGTCTTCGAACTGATACAAAAATGGGGAGGAGTGCCGGATGCCGATATGAAAAAGACCTTTAACATGGGAATCGGATATGTTATAGTACTGGGTAAGAAAAGTGTTACTCCTGCAATTGACTTGCTGACCGAGGCCGGTTACCCCGCTTATCTCATCGGATTTATAGAGAAGGGAGGTAAAGAGAATATCCGTTATGTATAAGGTCAAAAGTTTCATCAAAAAACTCTTCACCCCAGTTTCGATCATGATGGTCCCCCACGACAGCAAAAGGACGATCAATATCAAAGTGCCGACAATCGGCATAGGTATCTCGATCTTGCTATGGATGGTCGGATCTCTCTTTGTAGTATCCATCGCTATCGATGCCTTTGAATACCAGAGAATGAAGACCACGATGAATTATTATGCTGCACAGTTCACTGAAATGAGATCTACCATGACCATGCTTAAGCAGGCCGAAATGCAATTCAAGGGCATTTTGTCCAGGGGCGGCAAGAAAGAAATTCTGGAAAATATCGACCCTAAAATGACTTATGCGGACACAGGCTCGATAGATATGGAGGAGTTGAAGGAGCAGATACGAAAGAGCGCGGAGTCGGTCGCCTCGATCCAGGAATACCTGAAAGGACAGAGGGACATTTATGTCTCAACGCCCAGCGGGTGGCCTGTTACAGGCGCTATAAGCTCTCCGTTTGGCGAAAGGGAAGCGCCGATGGGCGCAGGTATGCAGTTCCACACAGGAATCGATATTTCGGTCCCGACCGGCACGCCGGTCAAGGCGACAGCTGAAGGAATAATAAGCTTTGCAGGATGGAGTGCCGGAAGCGGTAACCTGGTGGTCGTTGAACACGGTTTGGGATATGCTACGGCTTATGCCCATAACAGCTCGCTTGCGGTGAAGGTTGGGCAGCGGGTCAAGCGGGGTGAAATGATCTCTCATTCCGGTTCGACCGGCAATTCTACCGGTCCCCATGTGCATTATGAAGTATGGCAGCAGGGGAAGTCCGTAAACCCGAAGCGCTTTTTGGAGGTTGCAAGCAATGTTTCAAAAGAAAAACGATAAACTTGAATCATTCATAGGAATAAACTCAGAATTCAGAGGAGATATCACGGTTTCCGGCACCCTCCGGATCGACGGCAAGCTGACCGGTAACATAACCGCAGGATGGATTGTCGTTGGAGAGCAAGCCCTTGTAAAGGGAGACCTTGTCGCAAGCGGGATTGTCGTTGGCGGTCGCGTTGAAGGGACACTCAAAGCGGATGATCTTGTCGAACTCAAACCGTCGGCCCAACTTTATGGTGATATCTGTTCAAAAAAGCTTGTCATTGCTGAAGGCGGAGTCTTTATGGGAAGATCGGTCACTCAGGGAAACGATGCCAAGCTCATCGACTTTTCCGGAGAAGCGCCGGCTCAATGACCAGGGGTTTTCGGTAAATGAAGAAAGTCTTTCTCGAAAGCCGCTCCCTTGAAGAATCGTTGAAGATTTTTTTTGAACGGCTCGATTCAATCGGCTTCGGGCGTCTGTCTGCGGAAACGTTACCCACCGCGTTGTCTCTTGGAAGAATCACCGCAGTCCCTGTCTTTGCCAGATATTCGTCGCCATTTTATCATTCTGCAGCCATGGACGGTTATGCCGTGCGGTTTACCGAAACTCTTACCGCCTCTGAGCAGTCGCCCGGGTTGCTTGAAATCGGGACCCAGGCAATCCCTGTGGATACCGGCGATCCCATGCCCGAAGGATTCAATGCGGTCATCATGATAGAGGATGTCAACCGCCCTGGAGAGTTTATAGAAATATACTCGCCGGTTACTCCGTATCAGCATGTGAGGCCTATCGGCGAGGATATCGTAGCCACGGAGTTGATTGTTTCTGAAAACCATGTCCTTCGGCCCGTTGATATCGGCGCGCTGCTTGCAAGCGGGCACGTAGAAGTCCAGGTCCTGAAGAGGCCGAGGATCGCCATAATACCGACAGGGACCGAACTGGTGGATCCTGAGACTGTCAGGCATCGCGCACCGGTTCCGCCGGAGATAATAGAATATAATTCTGCGATGCTGTCGGGGCTTGCCTCTGAATTGGGGGCGGAAGCATTCAGATATCCCATCATCAGCGATGATTTCGGGAAGATCAAGAATACTATCTCGGAAGCTGCCGGAAAATCGGACATCGTCATCATCAATGCAGGCTCGGGAAGGGGCTCGGAAGACTTCACCGCAGCAGCTATCGCTGATCTCGGCGAGGTGATTATAAACAGCGTATCGATCAAGCCGGGAAAGCCTTTTATTGCAGGCATCGTTGACGGCACCCCTGTTCTGGGCATCCCGGGTTATCCGGTATCTGCTTTTGTGACCTTTCGTCTTTATGCGCTGCCGCTGATCGAGAGGCTTCGCGCAGTGCGGGCGGACAAAAGCGACGTAATCAGGGCCACAATATCGAGACAGATTGCATCTCCGTTCGGAGTCGATGAATTCATACGGGTGAAGGTAGGCGTAGTGGGAGGAAAGTATATTGCGACGCCTGCAGGCCGCGGTGCCGGTTTGCTGATGTCGTTAGTAAGGTCCGACGGCATGGTGAAGGTCCCTGCAAGCTCCGAGGGCCTGACCGGCGGCTCCGAAGTAGAAGTGGAACTCTTCAGGGGAAAGGAAGAGCTGAAGAATACAATCGTCTGTATCGGCAGTCATGACAACACCCTGGATGTCCTTGCAAACTCGATAAAGAAGAACTATCCCGGGTTCGGTTTGTCATCGGCCCATGTCGGTTCAATGGGAGGCCTGATGGCCCTCAAGAAAGGCGAAGCCCATATGGCAGGAACTCATCTCCTGGATGCGACGGGCGAATATAATATAGCCGACATCAAGAAGTATCTCCCTGAAAAGAAAATTGTCCTTATCAACCTTGTCTACCGCCTGCAAGGCCTTCTTGTAAAGAAGGGCAATCCGAAGAATGTCAGGGGATTCGGCGACCTTGTCAGGGACGATGTTGTATACATCAACCGGCAGGCCGGTTCCGGCACCAGGCTCCTGCTCGATAAATATGTCAGGGAGCTGGGCATTAATCCACTTCTTATCAAAGGATACGAGCGCGACGAATATACCCACATGGCTGTCGCTTCTGCCGTGCTGACAGGGCTTGCCGACACTGGATTGGCTGTTTATTCTTCGGCCAAGGCGCTGGACCTCGATTTTATCCCGGTGGCTGAGGAGCGGTATGACATAGCCATTCCTGCTGAATTCATGGATACCGAAAAAATCAGGATACTCCTGAGGATCATCAGGGAGGACAAGGAATTCATCGGCGCCGTTAATTCACTTGGCGGGTACGATACGAAAGATATGGGAAAAGTACTTTACGAAAGTTGAACCCCCTCGCATTCCCCGTCGAAATAATCCTCGAGAAACCATCGGACCTGGATAAAAAGGCCGACCGGGAGAGAGTTCTTGACTACCTCTCACAAACAATAGATGCCGAATTGCCCATCGATGTGGACCTTGATGTCCTCAGGCAGCTCCCTTCTTTCCTAAGGCAGAGTAACTATGCCCTCCGGCTCGTAATCGCGGAGCTTAGGGAACGTCTGGAGGTTGTTGCCGCCGGGCAGACGGGATGCTACGGAATAGCCCTCGATCTGGGGACGACTAACCTTGTCGCATCACTAATCGATCTGAGTACATCCGCGAAAATAGATGTAATGGATGCCGCGAATCCACAGACAA
>JBGOVD010000025.1:0-11851 GCA_041477935.1 Dissulfurispiraceae bacterium
AACCTCTTCGGCTGCATTGTCGGTCTCAGGAAGCCGGAATGGCACTTCAGGACCGGTGTCGACCGCGAAATGTTTGCTCGCTTGCTCTTCAGGGTCCATGCGGCCGTCAATCCGGCCGTGACCATCCTCGACGGAATACTTGCCATGGAAGGACAGGGACCCGGCAGGGGCGGCATCCCCAGACATGTTGGTGTTATCATGGGCAGCAACAGCGCCGTTGCCCTGGACATGACCGTCTGCCGCATGCTTGGACTCCCTGCTGAAGACCTTCTCACCAATAGGATGGCGGAGAAGGGGCTAATTGATCAGATCGAGATCGAGGGCGATCTGCCTCAGATCGATGACTTCAGACTGCCGTCGATAACACCACTTGTATTCGGGCCGCCCAGACTTCACGGATTTATGAGAAGACACCTGGTGCAAAGACCGGAAGTTGATCAAGCAGCATGCATAGCCTGCGGTGCATGCTGGGAATACTGCCCGGCGCGGGCGATTTCCCCCGATAAGAAAAAAATCGTCTTCGATTATGATAAATGCATCCGCTGTTACTGCTGCATAGAGGTCTGCCCTCAAGGCGCACTGTCTGCAAAGGAGACCTTTGCGGGAAAGACGGTCAGGAAATTCCTAAGATAAAGAAGAATTGACATGAGGTGGAAAATGATCCTAGTGGTGATTCTTGGACTGGCTGTAATAATTACCGTCGCACTGGTATACAGGGGATCGTTCCACTTAACGTCCGTGATTTAACCGCACGGTAGTCCCTGTATCTATCTGCAGGTCAGTAACTACACTCTTATGGAGATAAACATCTACAACCGTCCTATCGCTCTTCCATTCCGTCCCGACTCCCAGTTCGTGGGTAAGCACTCCCAAGGGAGTAACATTTTTCTGTATATAGGCATAATGCCATACTTCAATGTCGGTTCCGGCATCATACGTTTTAGATAGAGGCTCACCGCATACTCTCAACACGTCATCTGTCGTAGATTTCGCTATCTGGATATTCTGTTTAACCTGTTCAGCATCGATCTGGCGTCCCGCTGTTGTACATGAAAAACTGATGATAGCAAGAAGAGAGATCAGGATAACCGATAATCTATTCCTTTTCATATTCTATCTCCTTCGTATAATGTCCCTATAGTGCAGCAATGTCTGCTAATCGTATAGTTCTTGATGTTTCAGGTGTACAGGCGCTGTCTTCTCAGGCGTCTGAGTTATACACTCTGAATATGTGCTTTGTATCTTGCCGCTTGCATCATACTTATGGTCCACTATGCATTTTTGAAGAGTCACAGGCGCGCACGACATGACCGAAATACTAACAACTATAATTACCAGCAAAAAAATAGTTCTCTTCATCTCCCCTCCTTTCTAGTGTTTTCAGACCCTAATAAAATTCGCACTTCCCACATCAAGCACTATGATCGCTGCAATATATTGCCATTGCTGCACTATAGGCTGAATATAAGTACTCCTCAATCCTGATCGAGAGAATGCCAAAAGAAAGCATCATTTTGCACCTTACGTTTGCAAGTCAAGAGTATCATTGCTATCACAGATTGTCAAGAAATTTTTTAATTAAATTTCATACATCTCAATGATCCGACCATTAGCTTCATCTGATCAGGGATCCACGAACTGATACTCCGCCCTCCATCCTTTGCCCTGGTTCTTCCCGTCCGTTACAAACCAGACCAGGACCTCGTTTCTCCATGTTGTAAACTCCGGCGGGATGTCGGGGCCGCTAAAGATGGCCATGATCTTTTCATGCGTTCCCCTGCCGTTAAAGAAATAGAGCAGGTCGATCTTTGCTTCGGTATCGAATTCAGTGAATTTGAAATGAATCACCTTTCCTTTCGGTGCGGTGATCAGCCATTTGCAATCGGTCTTGGGAGAGTAGTCCCCGGCGCCGCTTCCGTCCTCTAATGTCCCTTCCTCATTCAGATATACCGTGTCCCGGCAATATAAGGTGGCGAAGTTTACGGCTTCGGCCTTGTACCCAAGCAGCCAGTCCGTCCCTGGACTGCCTTTCGCCGATTCGAAAGTGACATGGGCCTTCGTGCCGGGAACATATACGCTGCCCGGCATATCTTTCAGGCGATAACTCACAACAAGTCTTGAGCGGAACGATTCTCCGGCGTAGAACTTCAGGACCCCAGGCCCTGCCTTTCCCCGCAAAGGAATCATGTTGAACCTGATTCCCTTAAATACCCCTTGCGGCCTGATAGTCCATGAGGACGATTTCGCCCCTGGACTCACAAAATGCAGATACCCTTGAGGATTCGTGAACTCATGCTGCACGGGGGTCTTCCGATCAAAGATCGAACATACTACTGCGGCTTCGATATTCAGCTTGCCTGCCCCGAGCTTCGCACTGTATTGCTTATCCGTTACCTCAATCGGGTCGGCAGAGCTCTTCAGGCAGGACTTCACCATTTCTGCGGAGTATGAGGGATGCTGAAGCTTCACCAGTGCCGCTGCCGCAGCCACAATTGCGGTCGCCTGCGAGGTGCCGTCCTTTTTCTCATAAGCATCGTCCGAGAGAACGCCCGCGCTGACAATGTCGGTACCCGGCGCAGACAGTGAGACGAATGGACCGTAATTCGATCTCTCCATCTTCTGATTTTCATGATTCAGTCCGGCCACCGCGAGGACGGAGTCATGCGCAGCGGGAAATTGATCACGCTCTTCCGGAAAATTACCTGCTGAAGACACAACCAGGATACCCTTCTTCCTGGCTGCATCGAGAATCTTCGACTCTTCAGGAGAGATATGCCCTACGCCCCAGGCGCATATGATAATGTCGGCGCCGGCTTTGATGGCGTACTCTATACCCTTGTACCCTTGCTTGATATACAGTCTATCGGCCCTGTCGGATACGCTCTTGACCGACATGATCTTGACGTAGTCCGCGGCTGAGTCGCCATAGGCGGCCCGGGCAATTCGAGCAACAATTCCGGCAAGATGTGTTCCGTGATAGAATTCCTGGAGCCTGCCTTGTGGAAGGGTTACGGTATTCTTGTTGTCGGCAACATCCCAGCCATGGACATCGTCCACATAGCCGTTTCCGTCGTCGTCGATTCCATTACCGGCGATCTCCCCGGGGTTCGTCCAGATGAATCTCTGAAGGTCTCGATGAGTGATTCTCACCCCGTCATCGACTATCGCAATAACAATACTCTTATTCGCCTTTACTGGCTTCACATTGCTGGGCGTATGGACAGCGCCGATAAACCAGGCTTCATCAGCCGGTGGCTGACAGCAGGCATTGCTTACCAAAAAGGGAGAAACAAAAACAACGATGAGGAGCGAGATGATGGATGTGCGAATTTTCACTTGTCACTATTTCACAGCCGGTAGAAAAGGTAGAAGCCCGTCTCTCAAGACGGACTTCTACCCATTACAAACCGGCTCTTACCTGCTTATCGTTTCCGAGCCGCCCATCTCGCCTACGTCGCGAGGTGTAAGACCGGGGCCGGCACCCTGGTGCATAGGCACTCTGCCCCGGAGGTCCGGAAGGGCGAATGTGTTCTGGCCGTTGCCGCCGTACATGGTCCCAAGGAGCGAGAACAATGCAGTGTTTTGGGCAATGGAAAGCAATTGTCCGTCACAGAATGCCCAGCCTTGCGGGGCAAAATTGAACCCGACCATCTCGATCTCGCCAACGAAAGGCTCTACTCCGCTCCTCGATGGGAATATACCTTGTAACGCTATTATGAAATTAATGGTCGTGAAGGGCTGCATGTTATCCAGTGTAAAGTGCTGGACCGCCGGCTGCCGCGCTACCCAGTTATTGCCGTCCCATGTCATCAGATCGCCTGCATTGGTCGCGGCGTTCAGTCCTATGGTATTCGCAGTATTGTTAACAGTGACCGGGCTGGTGCCGGTATATGTCGGACCGGCCGGTCCTGCTGCTCCTTGTGCTCCTGCTGCTCCTTGTGCTCCTGTTGCACCTTGTGCTCCTGTTGCGCCTATTGCTCCTGTTGCGCCTATTGCTCCCTGAGGTCCGGTCAATCCGGTTAAGCCAATGGGTCCCTGTGGGCCGACATCACCTTGCGGTCCCTGCGGGCCAATTGGCCCAGTTGCGCCTTGCAGGCCCGTCTGACAGGTCACTACCCCACCCGTTGAATCAATGGAACTGATTGCCTGGCCCGCAGGACAGGTGCCGGTCACTCTTTTTTGGATTACATTCGTATTCACCGCTACTGCATTGGCGCCGACCGTTATTCCTGTCCCTGCCCCCACATTCAGCGTGACATCCCCAGTTGAGCCGCCGCCGGTCAATCCGTTGCCTGCAACTATCGATTGGACTCCCCCGCTCGTTTCGCTATACATGGCATATGGAACCATTTTAAACCTGTCCCTGGTTCCCACGACCGTGTATGTCCCATCGCCATTGTTCACTTCTACCTGCACCCATAATTGCTTAGTGAATATATCAGGTGTGAAATGCACAACGGTCGCCAAGAATGTCGTTATGATTGTCGTAGCTGTCAGATCGATAGGCTTCTCTTCAGACCATACTGCATTGCCCGCAGTCAATGCGTCTTAAAGACTGAATTTCATCGTGTACGTCGTATGAGGCAATGTCGTGTTTTTTTGATACTTGATAGCCCTCAACGGTGCCCCAGCCCATGCCACTGTGACAACAAACAAAGTCATCAACGCAATCAGTACACACACCCTTGTCTTCATATGGTTCTCCCTGTTCCAACAATTATTAATGAGGGATAGTTTAGCACATAATAGCGTTATTGCGGCTGAAATCTGATGGCAGTTGTACCGGGACTAGCAGAAGTGAGCAGTGCACAAGTAAAGTAACTTGAAAACGCTACCAACGAGAAGAAAGTTGAAAAGAGTAACCGGGACATATCGGAATGGCTGTCCGAACCGGTCAGGAATTTCCAGTTTCCTAGAGATTGAAGTAATTCTTTACTTCCTTGGCGTTATAGCGGCTCACCAGGACCTCGGTCTTTTCCCTGTCGTTCATGATCAGCTTGTAGCTGCCGTTGAACCAGGGGATAACTTCCCGGACATGGTTGATGTTTACGAGTGCGCTTCTGTGGACCCTGATAAAACTATGCGGGGCAAGCCTCGACTCCAGTTCATTGAGGGTGAATTTAGTTCTGTAATTGCCATCGACGGTCCGGACTGATATTTCGCCCTCCTCGATCTTCGCGAAGAGTATGTTCTTGGCCGTCACCGGGATTATCTTTTCACCTTGATACAGGCATATCTTTTTTGCTAATTCAGGATTCTCCTGCAACGGCACAACATTTCTTACGGCCCCTGTACTACTTACAGTGGCAGCACGCTCGGGCTGGAGATTCAGATTTTTGGCCGCCTTCGAGATCGCCTTTTTTATCCTTTCGAGGGTGAATGGCTTCAGGACATAATCGAATGCCTCGACATCGAAAGCGGCAAGGGCACATTTTTCGAAGGCCGTGGCGAAGATGATCAACGGTCTTTCCGGCATGCGGCATAAGACTTCGGAGAGCTCGAGTCCGTTCAGGGAAGGCATCTGGACATCAAGAAATACGACATGCGGCATTGAGTCCATTATGCCCTTGAGCGCAGCGATCCCGTTGGACGCTTCTCCAGCGATGTCGACCCCTCCGACCTGATCGAGCAGGTACCTGAGCTCCCTGCGGGCAGGCGCCTCGTCATCCACTATGAAGACTTTTATTTTCATGAGACCATCAGACCCTGAACTGATTTACAATGCCTTTTAATTGGCCAGCAAGGGTTGCAAGCGATGACGATGATTGTGCGATCCGGGTTGAGCCTGCCGATATCTCGTTCGCCGACGACGCAACGTCCTGGATGTCTCCGCTGATCATCTCGGATGTCGAAGACATCTGCTCGGTAGCCGAGGCAATCTGCTGTACCATCGACTGGAGTCCGTCAACACTCCTGACGATATTTTCGAGCTGGCTGCCTGCTTCAACAGAATATTGCAGCCCCACCTGGACGTTCTTGTTGGTACTCTCCATCGCGGTAACAGCGCTGGCGACCTCGTTCTGAATGGAGGATATCATTTCGCCGATCTCGGACGTGGCCTTCCCTGTGCGTTCTGCAAGTTTTCGCACCTCATCTGCAACGACAGCGAACCCTCGTCCCTGCTCCCCTGCCCTCGCGGCCTCAATGGCGGCATTCAGTGCGAGCAGGTTTGTCTGATCAGCAATGTCCTTGATGACACCGATAATCTCGCCTATCTGCTTCGATTTTTCACCAAGGGTCTGGATTACCTGAGAAGATTCTCTTACCGTTGCAGCTATCGCTTTAGATTCGTTGACCGACTGGCCGACTACTTCAGCGCCCTTCCTGGCTATGGCTGCCGTCTGGCTGGACGAGTTTGCAATGTTGGATGCATTTTTTGCGATATCGATGACCGTCTGGGACATTTCTTCAGCTGATGTGGCAATCTGGGTAGCCCTCGATGACTGGTCGGTCATCCCCCTCGATATTTCTTCAGAACTCGCACTCAATTCTTCACTGCCCGATGCAACGCTCTCCGACGCCCTTTTGATATCGGCCATGATCCCTTTAAGTTTATCTATCATGGTCCTCAGGTCCCTTGCAACAAGCCCTATTTCATCCCCGCTGTCATAGTCTATATTTGTCGCGAGATTGCCGCCGGCTATGTCGCTCACAGTGGACTGAATGTGTGCAAGAGGCTTCAGCAGTTTCGAAATCATCACAAAAATCAGAAAACTCAGGGCAACTGTTCCCAGAATTCCTGACGCCACGAGGGCATTTCTGACAACAATAGCCTCCCTTCGCAGTTCATCATCGTACCCGGCCGCTACTATGATCCAGTCCCAATCCTTGTATTGAATGAAAGCTACCGTTTTGCTCCGGGCGGTCCCGGCGGGATTCCCCTCGTCGGTCGACCGGTAACTTATCAGCCCCTGCTTCTTGTCCAGGATTTCTTTAATGAATTCTTTCCCCTTGGTATCCCTGGACTCCATCGCGCTCTGACCGGCCTTTGCCGGATGCACAACCAGTGTCCCTTTTGTCTTGCCGTCCCTGGCATCGAGAATATAAATGTATCCGGTCTGCTGAAGCTTTACTGCCTTTATATTCTCCTCCAGCTTCTTTATGCTATCGGTAATATCGAACCCTATGAAAAAGATGCCTATGACCTGCCCGGCATTGTTCTTTATCGGAATATACTTAGTCATATAATCTTTGCCGAATAATTTGGCCTTGCCTAAATACACATCTCCGCGCAGGGCCTTTTCGTATCCCGGATGAGTTTTGTCAAGGACTGTCCCGACTGCTCTGGTCCCATCTTCCTTCTTTAGGGAAGTGGTAATCCTGATGAAATCATCGCCCTTCCTCGCAAATACCGTGGCAACCGACCCCCCGGCTATTTTAGTGAACCTGTCGACCTGCTCGAAGTTAAGATTCAGTACAGTGCCGCCGTGCTTCATAACAGGGGTTTCTTTGTCCCCGATCTTTACCGTTGCAGTCCCGGCAAGACTGATCTCCTGAGTGAACATGGAGGTAAAGACCCCGGCCATTTTTTCCGCGCCATTCTTGGAACTCGCATCAAAAGCCGAAATCATATCCACTGCAAGTTCCGCCCTCGAAACCAGACCTTTTTTGTTGCGTTCCTCCAGCGTATTGTTCGCCAAAGCAACGACAATAATTGTAACAGCCGCAAATACTGCCAATACAAGTAACGAGCTTACCAGTGACAACTTTTTGCTGATTGTGAGTTTGTTGAAAAACGCTAACATCAGCCCCCCCCCGAGAAATCTTTTATTAGTTATCGGACAATTCCGTGATCTCTTCAGCAAAATCCCGTCACGTTGACAGGTCTGCCTTCGTATCAATTATAACAGATAAGGATATTTGCTATTTTCCCGTCTACCTTATAAAATCAGTTCATACATGGACGTCATTACCTCGCATATCAACGCGGACTTCGATTCCCTCGCCTCCGCCGTCGCGGCCAAAAAGCTTTACCCCGAGGCGGTGATCGTCTTTCCGGGGTCGATGGAGAAGCGCGTCAGGGATTTTATCGAGGTCTTCAAACCGGCCGACATAAAGAGAGTCAGGGACATCCAGCTGGATAAGGTCACAAGACTTGTCATAGTTGACACGAAGCATCCGGACAGGATCGGGCCGCTCAAAGAGCTTCTGTCGAGGAATGACGTCGCAATCCATATTTATGATCACCATCCCGTGACCCGCGACGATATAAAGGGGGCGGTCAAGGTCCTGGACACGGTAGGCGCCGTATCGACTCTCTTCGTCGAGATCATACAGAAAAAGAGATTCCAGATCACTCCTATGGAGGCGACGCTGCTTTGCCTCGGAATATACGAAGAGACCGGGTCTCTTATTTTTACCTCGACAACGCCCAGGGACCTGACCGCAGTCGCGTTTCTCCTTAAGCACGGCGCTAACCTCAACATCGTTTCGGACTTTCTGAAGGAAGAGTTAAGCAAGGAAACCGTGGCCCTTCTCAATGAACTGGTGCAGTCGCTGAAAGAGGTGGTCATCCACGGGGTGCGCATTCGCATAGGCAGAGGTACTATGGAAGGGTTTAGCGACGTATCCTACCTGGCTCATAAAATAATGGACATGGAAGACTTCGACATGGACGCCATTATCATAAT
This sequence comes from Dissulfurispiraceae bacterium, assembly GCA_041477935.1. Classification (GTDB taxonomy): domain Bacteria; phylum Nitrospirota; class Thermodesulfovibrionia; order Thermodesulfovibrionales; family Dissulfurispiraceae; genus Fen-1308. The sequence goes on from JBGOVD010000025.1 coordinate 8,631, forward strand.
GATCGGAATGGCCGACAAGATATTGATCGTCGCCCGGAGCAAGGTTCCCGAACTCAACGTGTCGCAGCTATTGGCCGACTTCGGCGGAGGCGGACATGCGACCGCAGCTTCGGCGACGATCAAAGACGTCCCATTCGAGATCGCTGAAGGCAGGCTTGTCGACTCTCTGAACAGGAACATCAGGCCGATGAAGCTGGCGATTGATGTTATGACGACGCCGGTTGTGGTGATCTCCGGAGAAAGCAGGGTGAAAGAAGCCGAAGACATGATGACCCGTTACGGTGTCAATGTGCTCCCTGTCCTGAAAAACGGCGATTACAGGGGCATCATCACCCGGGAGGTCGTCGAAAAGGCACTATTCCACGGGTTCGGTAAAAGCAGGTGCCTGGATTTTACAACAACAGATGCCTCTACCGTCACCCCCGGGACATTCCTGTCCGAGATAGAAAAGACAATGGTCGAGCACAACCAGAGGTTCGTCGCTGTAATGGAAAGCAATAAAATTATCGGTGCGATAACAAGGACCGACATACTCAGATCTCTCTATGAAGACCTGCTGAGAAAGAGCCGGATCGCTCCGGAACAAAACTTTCCGGGCGAGGGGTTTCACGGCTTCGGAAGGAACGTGGCGGCGCTGCTCAAAGACACTCTGCCGGCGAGTCTTTACGACTTTCTTGTAATGGCGGGTGGCGTTGCGGATGATTTCGGTTATGGTGCCTACATAGTTGGCGGCTGCGTACGGGACATGCTAAGGAGAGAGGAAAACCTCGACATCGATATCGTCATCGAAGGAGACGGTATCGCCTTTGCAAAAAAGGTGGGAGAGAAACTCACCGCCAAAGTAACGGTCCATCAGACCTTCGGGACCGCTGTAGTGAAAAAGGATGCCTTCAAGCTCGATGTCGCCACTGCGCGCACAGAATATTACGAATCTCCGGCAGCCCTCCCGAAGGTCGAGACATCATCTCTCAAGAGAGACCTGTACCGCAGGGACTTCACTATCAATACCCTGGCGATTAAGATTAACCAGAAAGACTTTGGACACCTCATCGACTTTTTCGGCGGCCAGCGGGACTTGAAAGACAAAGTTATCAGGGTGCTGCACAACCTGAGCTTCGTAGAAGACCCCACGCGCGCTTTCAGGGCCATCCGCTTCTCCGAACGCTTCGCTTTCAAGCTGACAAAGCATACCGAAAACCTGATCAAACTGGCGGTACGAATGAACATATTCGACAAGCTGGCCGGTACCCGGCTCTGTGATGAACTGGCCCTCATTTTCGAAGAGACGGACCCTATCAAATCGCTCAAGAGACTCGGGGATTACGACCTGCCGAAGGTGATACATCCAAAGCTGGCCTTCACACCGGAACTGGAATCGATCATGCAGTCAGTTCATGACATCATCTCCTGGTTCGACCTCCTTTTCCTCGAAGAGAAATTTGACAAGGGGCTGCTCTATATCCTGGCGCTGCTGCACGGTCTGAACAGGGATGAGCGTGAAGCAGCGCTGCACCGTCTCGCGGTGGCGGACAAGACTCGTGATCTCATTCTTCAGATATTCCAGGCAGCGCAGAAGATTTCGCGCAACATCATCCCCGGCAACCCGGTCATGACCTACCATCTGCTTGCGGAGTGCGAGATCGAGGCGCTGCTCTTCAGCATGGCGTCCCTCCAGGACAATGAAAAGAAAAAGGCAATATCCCATTTCCTGCTCGAACTGCGCACCGTGAAACCGCTGATCAAAGGCGCAGACCTGAAGGCGCTGGGAGTGCCTCCCGGACCGCTTTATTCGAAGATATTCGCCGAAGTCCTGAACGAAAAACTCCTCAAGAAACTGCCGACTAAAAATGATGAGGTCGATTTCGTAAAGAAGATACTGCCCCGCCTGCAGCAGGAAAACCAGTAAATGACAATCTTCTACATCAGTCCAGCCATTGCCGACTGCAAAGATCTCATCTCGCGTCATTAATTTATTGGCCCTGTTTCAGCTATAATAGAAGTTGTAATCCCATCATGGGACTAATTTACGATCCGGGACAGCATATGCACGATTATTGCCTTTCAGACCTTCTCGATATGTCTCTCATCCAAAGGCTTGCCGATTCCAATTTCAGGGCCAGCGGCATACCCATGAGTGTAATTGACGCCATTGATACCTCTGTGCTCGTAAGAGCCGGCTGGACCGACATATGTACGCATTTCCATCGCGCCAATCCCCGCTCTCGCCAGCGGTGCATGGAAAGCGATGCGTCCATGTACGACAAACTGGCTTCTGGCGACGCCTACCGGTACCGGTGCAAAAATGGAATGTGGCACTTCGCCATCCCCATCATTGTATCCAGGCGTCACTTAGGCACCATGTTCCTGACGCAGTTCCTTTTCGAAGGCGAGGTCCCTGAACGTGAATACTTCATCGGGCAGGCTCAGGAATTCGGCTATGATCTGGATACATACCTGACTGCCATGGACAAGGTACCGGTCTTCAGCGTCGAGAAGGTCGAATACATCCTCGCCTATGACAAGGCCCTCGTACGTTTTATCTCCGGCCTGGCGGAGCAGTCCCTCAGTGTAATCGAGACGAAAAAGTCCCTCGAAGAAAGAACAGAAGAACTCCAGAGGGCTCATGATGAGCTAGAAATGAAGGTCAAGGTCCGTACCGCCGCCCTCGCCGAGTCCAACGAAATGCTGCTTGCAGAAATCACGGAGCGCAAGAGGGTCGAAGAGAAGCTGCGCGAGCTATCAGAAAGAGATCCTTTGACGATGATATATAACAGGAGAAAGCTTTTCGAACTCCTGGGGATTGAGGTCGAAAAGGCTAAGCGCTACGAAAGGCCACTGTCCCTGATCATGCTGGACCTCGATCATTTCAAGCAGATCAATGACAATTACGGTCATAACGTAGGTGATGTGGTTCTTAAGTCAACTACCGGTATCATCGAAAGTGTTATCAGAAAAGTCGACATTTTCGCACGTTACGGCGGAGAGGAATTCATCATACTTTCTCCGGAAACTAACATTAGCGGCGCTTTAGTGCTGGCGGAAAAGATACGTGCTGCAATCGAGCAGCACCCCTTCCCTGCCGCTGGAAGGGTCACCATCAGCGCAGGCGTGGCGGAACTGACAGACAAGGACTCAGGGGCCTGGTTCATCGAGAAGGCCGACAGCGCACTTTACATCGCGAAAAAGAACGGCAGAAACCGGGTAGAAAACAGCATGGAACC
>JBGOVD010000175.1:0-5196 GCA_041477935.1 Dissulfurispiraceae bacterium
AACAGCAGTACACCAGCGCGTATTCTTCCGGCGTGTATACTACATTCCCCGGCGGAAGGCAGGTCAGGGCACTCTATTCATATCAGGAGAAGGTTGCGGTCGCCAAAAACAGCATGACCGGAAAGTACTTCGACGGATTGCCGATGTACCGGACAATCGTCGACTGTACGGAGAAGCCTCTTGATCCGGCCCTCCTTAAGGAATATTCTTTCCAGCTTCATACCTGGAAGGATTCGTTCCATACCCAGTCGAGGACGATGAACAACTTGTGGCTCGCATCGATCAAGCCGCAGAATTATGCCGACTTAAATCCGGTCGACGCTGAAAATCTCGGTGTCAACACCGGAGATTGGGTGAAGGTGAAATCTCCGTCAAGCGAACAGATCGAAACCTCATTCCAGAACCTGAAGAGGAATATCAAAGACTTTTATCCAAACTATATGGGCGGAGGCTGGTTCAAGTTCCCGGTGAGGGTGACGAGCAGGGTAAGACCCGGAATCTTCTCCGTCTGCCACTCGTATGGCAGGTACGGCGCCGGAGCCAGGAAGTGGTTTGCTAACGGAAAACCTCAGCCCAATGATGAAAGGGTCGGAGCCGGTTTTTCACTTAACCCTCTCTACATGGCGGACCCCGTTCTCAAGAACATCGTACTGATAGACCCCATAGGGGGCGGCACACAGAGTTACGGCACGCCCCTCAAAGTTGAAAGGATATAAAAATTAAGAAGAAAGGAGCGAGAAAATGCCGGAACTAGGAGCATTCATCCCTGAAGAGGTTTTAGAGGCAAGTTTTAAAAAGCCCGGGCCCAAGCAATACACCTTATGGGTAGATCTCGAATACTGCGTCGGATGCCACGCATGCAGTATGGCATGCAAGGCGGAGAACAATACACCCGTGGGTGTCGATTACAACCGGGTGATGGAAGTCGAGGTCGGTGAATTCAGGAATCCCAAGGAAAAGCCGGAGGTGAGGGTATACTTTGTCGCGATGCCCTGCATGCATTGAGGGCGGCCTGCCTGTATGGCAGCCTGCCCCGTCGGGGCAATCACAAAGAGAAAAGAAGATGGGATCGTTCTTATCAATAAAGACAAGTGTATTGGATGCAGATACTGCGCATGGGCATGCCCGTATGGCCACCCGCAGTTCAACGCCGAAGCAAAGGTCATGGAAAAATGCACTTTATGCGTGCACAGGGTAACAAAAGGCCTGCGTCCGGCCTGCGTCGATACATGTATAGGCAAGACGCGGTTTTTCGGAGAAACAGATGAACTTGTAAAGCTCATCAGAGATAAGCGGGCAAAAATGGTCGCCGTCGGTTTCATAGGAGAACCGTCGATTACGAAACCATCGATAATCTTTACGAAGTAAGGGCAATGGGGCAGCAGCCACTCTCCTGTCTCCTTCTAGCGGAGGTGACCGGAGAGTGGTTGGCAAATTAAACATTACTGAATGCTGATGAAATGAGGTTGTATAAATGGGAATTGCCGAGGTAGCGGATAAGATTGTAAACAGCCACCATATGCGCTTTGAGCCGCTGTTGTGTTCCAGGCACCGCACATCACGGTCAGGCTGCTCGTTGTGCGCAGATTTATGTCCCGTCGATGCAATCCGGATCAACGAAAACGGCGTTGATATTACAGAGGGATGCATCGACTGCGGGGTCTGCTTCTCGGCTTGCCCGAACGGTGCCATGAAGATCGACGGGAAGGATGACAGATCACTCATCGCCAGGATAGGTGAAACGCCCGGAGTGAAGCAGGGAACTTTTACAATCTCATGCGAGCGCGGCAGCGCCACGGCGCACTTGCTGGTATCCTGTCTCGGACGCCTGACCGAGGGACTCTTGCTGGATGTTTTCCGCAGCGGGGCGCCGAAGGTGGCCATTCTCCGGCCACCTTGCAGAGAATGCCCAAATGGAAAGACCTTTCTCCACCAGGACAAGATCATCCGAAATGCGCAAGCGCTCCTGGAGATGACGGGCGCCTCCGGGGAAAGCTTGTATGTAGAAGAGGTGACTCTTCAGGCACCGGTGAAGACCGAAGAACTTATGTCCAGGCGCGACCTTTTCGGGGCATTGAGGGCAAAGGTAATGGGAGCAGCAGTCGCTGCTCTTCCGGACATCGGGCGGAAAGAGGAAGCAGGGGAGTTATTCAAAGATGCCCTCCATCACAGACCTCAAAATCTAAGGAGGTCTCTCCTGCTTGAGACCCTGAGAGGGATGCTGCCGGGCGTAGCGCATGGAGCAGAGGGAATGGAGAGGGTGCATGTTCCGGCCGGGGAAGGCATGCCGGCAGAGGTTGCCGTAGATTCCCGATGCATCGGATGCTCTGTATGTTCCACGCTTTGCCCGACAGGAGCGCTCAGCGGCCGCTGGACTGAAGATCGCTATATCCTGGGATTCAGGCCCGCCCTTTGCACCAACTGCAAAGTATGCGAACAGACCTGCATGCGCAAGGCGATAAAGATCAAGGACGAAGCCTCTCTGGACCTCCTGCTGGCGCAGGAAGAGGTAGTCCTCCTCGACGCCCTGAAGAAAAGCTGTCCCGCCTGCAGGGTCGACTTCATCGGCGGAGACGGCGAAATCTGTCCGTTATGCATCGACAGGCACAGAAGACAGGTTGCAACGATATTAGACTTGAATAAAGGAGAGGATGGTCATGAGTGAAAGAGAAGAGGCTGTAATAGCAGAGCAGAGGGAGAGTACGTACAGGTTTTTGGCGGGCCTCTGTCTGGCTCCGCCGGCGGGCCCTCTCATTGATGCGATAAAAGACGGGAGTATTCTGTCGGAGTTTGAAGAGGTCGGTGATAACAAGGGCTTTGCCGAGCTTGCTGGTTTTGTGAAGAATGCCCGGGCGCTTGCAGATATAAAGGAAGAGCTTGCAGCCGATCATGCCGCTCTTTTCGTTCTTCCCTCCGGAGTGCTTCCCCACGAGGCTGTGTATCTTGACGGCCAAAAGAGGCTCGGAGGAGAGATTACCATGAGCGTCAGGCAGTTCTATGAAAAAGCCGGCGCCGATATTCTTGACAAATGCATAGAGATGCCGGATCACCTGGGACTGGAAATGGAATTCATGGGGTTTCTGTGCGGGATCGAAAAGGTATTGAGGGAGAAGGGTGATTCAGAAGGGCTAGCCCGATGCATCGAATTCCAGAGGGCCTTTTTGGAAGGCCATCTCCTGAAATGGGTCTTTGAATGCTGCAATGAGATCCTGGAAAAAGCGCAATACGGTTTTTACCGGGCAGCTGCCTGTTGGATGACCGAATTCATGGAGGGTGAGAGGAAATATATAACGTCACTCCATTCAGATCACTGTATGAAGGGGGAAGGTCTATGCGAAGCGGCTATCTGAGATATGTTCCTGCTATTGTCGCCGCAGCGGCGGTCCTGCTTTCCGGCGTCTGCGGCTTCGCCCTGAATGAGGAAGGGGTTACAAAAGGAGGAAAAAAGTATCCACACCCTCATGTCTTGCATATGGAAGCAATGACGCGGAACGCAGCGGATTTTTCGATCGAAGAGATAAAGGACTGGCCCGGCTTTGTGTCGGCGCTGCAGGGAAAACAGAATAGCTTACCTTTTAATGACGGGCCGCGAATGCTCATAGGCAGTCTGAAACCCGACGCAGCGGGTAGCGATGAAAAGGCCGTCATTATAGGCGAACTGAACAGTCTCCTCACGAATCAAACCCTCGGGGCTCAAGTAAAAACTATCGTGCGTTTCAGCAGCGAAACAAAAAAGCTCGAAACCGATTACAGAAAATCCGGCACTAAAGAGGACCTCGCATGGTTAAACAGGGGAATTATTACCGACATGTTTCCCCAGGTCCCAAAGAAGGGAAAGACCCAGGGGCTTAAGCCCATGACCTGTGTAACATGCCATGAGGCATACGCGCCTGACGTAAAAGATAAGGGCAGTGTTGTCGATGCCAGACTGGCGCTTGACTGTTTTTCGCAGGCGATGAGCATCGAAAGACCGATGCAGGAATGCATCGAAATGGCAAAGTCGGTCCAAAAAACGAAAATTGAGCCTTACGGTACCATGAAAAACTACGTGCAAAAGAGTAACCCTCCAGGTGATAATCCACTCCTTACTGCTGTCCATCCCGCAGATCCTTATACCTTTAAACCTCTTCTGAAACGGCTAGTCTGCATCGAATGTCACAGCCGAGATAGGAAGGTAAACAAAATCATGGGCCATGACGGGAAGGAAAAAGAGATACCGATATTTTACGGGCTCGGGAGTGACAAGCGAAGGGGCGAGCAAGGAGCCGAGTAAGATAATGACCGGAATTCTTTTTAGAACAATATTCTTTGCCCTTTTCATAGGGCTTATCTTATGTTTGCCGCTCACTGCGCAGGCAGACGATACCAAGGGAAAGGAACAGAAGGCTTCTCAGGCTACCGAGGACAGTGAAAAGACTTATGTCCGGAAGCTTGAAAAGAGGGTATCTGATCTCGAGGCGGTTGTCAGGCAGCTCCTCGAAGAGCGGAAAGGGCCTTCCGGGCAGCCACAGGTTAGCACCGCCGTCGAAGAGAAGAAGCCTGCCCCTGCGTCCGGGACCGGTGATGACGAATGGGGAGAGCCTGTCGTTCGAACAGAAACCGCAAAGGGCAGGGATGACGAGGCGAGAAGAAGGCTTTCAGAACTCGAGACATGGAAGAAAAAGACCGATGCAAAAACGGCCAAGGAAGCTGAAGAATCAGCCGACAAGGTGAGATTCGATTTTTCCGGCAAATACAAGCTGCGATATAATGTGAGGAACAACCTCAATCTCAATAATCCTTTGCAGTTCTGGCAGTTCGATAACAGTTCCTATTTCGACCAGAGGTATCAGCTCGGCGTAACAGCTGAATACGGGCCTCTATCCTCGGTCCTCATTCTCGACAAGGGGAATTTCGTCTTTGACTGGAAGCAGGACAGCGAAGGGACTCTTGAACGATGGGGCGAATTCCAGACAGTAACATCCGCGTTGGTCAGGGAACTCTACGTCCAATATATCGGCAACTTTGTCGTGAAGGCAGGTCGGCAGAGTTTGCTCGTTGGCAACGGGGGTATCGTCTTCGAAGGGCCGGCCGATGCGTTCAAAGTCACTTATCCCATCGGCCAGACTCCGATCGGGAGGGCATCTGCGACCCTGGCTTATATCGCGGTTTCAGGCGGCTTCAAAGACTATACGGACTTCCGCAAGACCGGACCGC
>JBGOVD010000148.1:0-5682 GCA_041477935.1 Dissulfurispiraceae bacterium
AGTGGACTTGCAGCTGACAAAACTCCCTTTAATACGAGCTGACAGGGCTTTGATGCAGCAGGCATTGCTGAACCTGGTCCTCAATGCGGTAGAGGCGATGCCTGACGGTGGTGTGCTCACTTTGGCAAGCGGGGTGGAGGTAGACCATATTAGTATTACCGTGAAAGACACAGGGCGCGGCATCTCCGCAGGTATACAGGACAAAGTTTTCGACCCTTTCTTTACCACCAAGGAGGACGGCACAGGGCTTGGGCTTTCTATCGTATATAATATAATTAATCTCCATAACGGAAATGTCGGATTTGAGAGTGATGAGAGGGGAACGTCTTTTCATATAACACTTCCATTGGGTACATGAATACAATACTTGTTGTCGACGACCAAAAGACGGTTTGCTATTCGATTAAACGGCTCCTCCAAACCGAGGGTTATGACGTGCTGACCGCAAAAGACGGAGAAGAAGCCCTGCGAATGATAGGTAAGGGGAACGTCGACCTCGTGATAATGGATGTGAGGATGCCCGAAATGGATGGACTCGAGGTATTGAGGCTAATGAAGAAAGCCCATCATGACGTCCAGGTAATCATGATGACGGCATTCAGCACCACCGAGAAAGCGATCCAGGCCATGAAATTGGGCGCTTTTGACTACTTAACCAAGCCTTTCGACAACGACGAACTCATTATCAGGGTCCGGGACGCTATAAGAACGCGCGAACTTATGCAGGAAGTGGTCACCTTCAGCGAGCCCGAGGACTCCTCGATATCTGTCCAGGTGATAGGGAAAAGCCCGAGCATGCTCGATATATATAAACAGATCGGCAAGGTGGCACCGACGGATACGATAGTCCTCATAAAGGGCGAAAGCGGCACCGGAAAGGAGCTCATCGCGCGGGCGATCTATCATTACAGCGACAGAGCGGCGAAGCCGTTTCTTGCAATCAACTGCTCGGCAATCCCTGAGCAGCTTCTTGAGTCGGAGCTATTCGGATATGAACGAGGTGCATTTACCGGAGCCGATTTTAAGCGTATTGGAAAGTTTGAGCAATGCACCGGAGGTACGCTCTTTCTTGACGAAATAGGAGACATGTCAATATCCCTGCAGTCAAAAGTGCTAAGGGTGCTGCAGGATGGGCTGGTTCAAAGACTGGGAGGAACGGAAACAATCGAAACCGATGTCAGGATAATATCGGCTACTAACAGAGATATCGAAGATATGGTCCGGAAAGGCGCATTCAGAGAGGATCTTTATTACCGTATTAATGTGGTCACTCTCGAAATCCCTCCGCTTAGGGAGAGAAGAAGTGATATCAAAGAGCTTGTTTCCTATTTCATGCGTAAGCTAAACAGAAAACTGGGTAAAGATATTAAAGGAATGGCAACCGATGCATTGAAGAGCCTGGAAGAATATGCGTGGCCGGGAAACGTGCGGGAACTCGAAAATCTCGTTCAGAAGGCCATGGTTTTTTGTGGCGGTGATTATCTGACCTTGGATTGTTGCAAGCAACAGTACCTCCAGAAACAAGGAAGTGTGAATCTTGAAGACGCGATAGAGAATCTCGTAAATTTGGCCTTTCATGGAGGATGCCAGGAGAGATTCCAGGACATAATCGAAAGTCTTGAAAGGCATATGATAAAAAGATCTCTTGAACTCACAAAGGGGAACCAGGTCCATGCTGCCCGGCTTTTGGGGATTTCGAGAAATACCCTCCGAAAAAAATTGGACGAGGAATCCGTTTAATTTTCCTGTTCACATTCTGCACATCTGTTCGGTAATTGCACACCAATAACAACCCGGATATACTCAAAATCAATGGCTTAGGCATGGCATCTTATTTGATGCACTATTCGATATTTTCGAAAGGAGGGTATTATGTCCAAGAGGTATGCACTTCTGGTCGACCTGCGGAGATGCGTCGGATGCACATCCTGCCAGGTTAGCTGCAAGATGGAGAATTCGGTCCCTGTGGGGAACTTCAGGGCAAAGGTGGATTTCGCCGATACCGGCGAATTCCCGAAGGCTAAGAGGCATTTTTTCCCTAAACTCTGTAACAATTGCGACAACCCGCCATGTGTGAAGCCCTGCCCTGTAAAAAAACCTCTCAATGGCGCTACATACAAACGCAAAGAAGACGGTGTGGTAATGGTGGACCGGGACCTCTGCATAGGCTGCGGGCGGTGCGTCGACGCCTGTCCTTATGGCGCGCGCTTCCTTCATCCCCACCTGCCGGTAAAGAACGATCCGAAGCCCTTTGCAAAGAGTGTCCCCGAAGTGAACGGGAAATCTGCAAAAGATTTGAGGGTTGTAGATAAATGCGACTATTGCAGCCACAGGCTCGCTGCCGGAATCGAAGAGCCTGCATGCGTGAGAAACTGCGTGGGAAGGGCACGGATCTTTGGTGACCTCAACGATCCGAAGAGCGAGATATCCATGCTCAAGGCGTCGATGAAGACCACTGATTGGCATCCCGAATATGAGACTAAACCGATGACCCTTTACATTGCACCGGATAAAGAGGTCTTCGATGCGGCCGACGGGCTGCTGAACGGATAGGAGGATAGACCATGCCGATAACAAGAAGATCATTTTTGAAATATGCGGGAACACTTGCGGGCATTTCTGCCCTGGATTCTACAGGACTGCTTTCGTTAAAGGGTCTCTCACCGGCTGAAGCCGAGGAGATGCGGCAGGCCATGAATAATTACCAGGTGATGTACACTGCTGATGCCATGTGCCCCTCCGAATGCGGACTCGAAGTCTGGATAAAGGACGGCAAGCTCGCCAAGATTTATGGAAACAAAGAGGTTCCGATCAATCACGGAACGACCTGCGCGAAGGGAGCTTCCGGCCAGCAGCTTATCTATTCTCCTTACCGTCTGAAATACCCGATGATTCGGGTTGGTGAAAGGGGAGAGGGAAAGTTCAAGCGCGTCTCATGGGATGAAGCGATAGATTACATAGCTAAGAAGCTAACGGACATAAAGAAAAAATACGGCGCAGAGTCGGTGATCATGGACACGGGAGACGTGACCGACCGGGACCAATACTGGCGCCTGTTCTTTGCCTTCGGCACTCCCAATTGTACCGAGCATGGATCTATATGCGACACGCCGAGAAGGCACGGCCCCAAACTCATGCTGGGCGGTAAGAGGATAGAGCCGGACATCATGCGACCGGTACTCGTTAGACAATCGGACGGTACACTCAAGAACGATTATTCATACAAAAGCAAACTCATTATCTACAATGGCTGGAACCCGTTCGTTGCTACCAGGATTTTTTATGAACAGAAGGGAACCGTTGGGGCTCAGGTCGAAAACGGTTGCAAGATCGTCGTAATCGATCCGTCACTCAGCAACACAGCTGCGAGGGCCGATATGTGGCTATCGCCGAGAGCAGGAACCGACGGAGACCTCTTTGGCGCAATGCTGAGGTATATCCTTGAAAACGACAACCCCGGCGATCCGATGAAAAAATACATCGACTGGGACATGAAAAAGTACGTTACCGGCTGGGATGAGTTCATGAATGCCTTCAAGTCGTGGTGGGCGAAGAAAGACCCGATCAACGGCTTGAGCTATTTCAGTCTCGACTGGGCCGCCGAAAGGACGGGCCTTGCAAAGACGCAGATAGAAGAGCTATCACACCTCTTTGGCATTACAAAACCCGCAGCCCTGGTCTGGGGCATGCAGTCGCCGGGTCATCACTACAATGGTTATTGCTGTTCAATACTCGGCACCGCACTGAACGTCATAACAGGAAACTTCGAAGCGCCCGGAGGCGCGATTGACACCGAACTGGTTAAATCGGACAAGGGCGGCTCCGCAACGGGTAAGCAGTTTAAATCCAAGAAGTTAAAAAGGGTCATAGCCGGAAAGGAGGTCGAAGGTGAAGTCGAACACCTCCATATGGATTTGTACGGAAGCAAGTATCCCGCGGCCTGGGACGATGCTGTAGCCGACTATCCGAATGCCTTCAAAAACGGGGTGGATATCAGGTACGGCGCATTCAGAGGACACCACTATCCGGTTAAGGCATACATGCTGAGAACAGGCAATACCGTCCTTACCGGAACGACCCCGCAGCACTGGATCGACGGTATTACCGCGAAGGATGCTTCGGGGAATTACAATCTCGAACTGATGGTCTTTATCGACACCCTCAACCTCGAAAGCGCTCTCTATGCCGATGTCATCCTGCCAGAGGCGAGCTTCGCCGAAAGGATGAGCCTCTCAGATATCTATCCGTCCCACCAGGTGATCTATAACAGAGACGCGGTAATCAAGCCTCTTTACGAGTGCAAGAAGCCTACAGATATCATGAACATGCTCGCCAAGAGGCTTAATGAGCTGGGAGATCCCGACATAAAGGCTGCGGATTTCTGGGAGAAGTATAAGACTGAAGAAGACTTCGTCAACGAGATGCTTTCTGTATCTCCGGGAAGAGTGAATGTAGGAACACCACTGCCTTATCCTCAATACCCTGAGGGCTTTAAGCTCGTCGGAACTCCTGAGTCGCTTGAAAAAGGCGAAGTCACAGTCGATGACAAGGGCAAGGTGGTAAAAGGGAAACCGGTGACCGTAGAATGGCTGCGAAATAACCACGGTGTCGCCAAATGGCCGATGAGCTGGCGCAGATATAAGAAAGAGAAGGCCGACGAGCCGAACAAGGCTTTCCCCAACACTTCAACTAAACTCATCGAATTCGTCTTCGATTGGACCGAAGGCGGTAAGCGCTACGGCGGTTACAAGTCGTACAATGAGAAGATCGAAAAAGCGGGGGGTGAAGTTCCTCTCGGATTGAAAGAGATCGGATTCGCAAAATTTCCTTCGACCTTCTACTGGTTCGAAACAAAATGGAACCCGTATACCAACCCCGATTACAAGAAATATCGGAAGGACTATCCCTTCCAGCTCATAGTCGGCAGGGTGCATCATGCCATGAGCGGAACGCAGATGGTGCCGTGGCTCGGCGAGGTGAAGGCTGAAGGCACATGGCAGCCGATGAACAAAGATTTCGAGGCGGAGATCCCCGAGGCAATGCCCATGGGCAATGAGCCTATGAAGTCCATGAACAGGAAATTCAAAGCGGATACCTATTCCGTCGGGACCATCTGGCTCAACACCGATGACGCGAAACAATTGGGACTGAAAGCCGGCGACTTGATTGCCCTCGAAAACCCGCTCGGCAAGTCAACGAAAGGAAGGGTCTTCATTTCGGGAGGGATGCGGCCCGGCGTCATCAAGATGGGATTCGCAACCGGCGGCAGGTTCAGCCCCGGCCTCGGCCCTGCCTACAAGACGAGGGAATACACGCCGAGCCACAATGAGCTGATCGATCCGGCGGCTCTGAGCCCGATTATGGGCTTCCCCGCGTATGCAGACATGATTGTCAGAGTAAAGAAGGTGTAATATTGCATTACAGGCGGGCGGCGTATAACAGACCGCTGCCCGCCTTCACATCCAATCTTCACGAGGTTGCCTATGATCGATGAATTAAAAGAAGAACTTTATGCGTATAATTTTCTGCGCCGGCTGTTCCTGAAGGAGCCGTCAAGAGAATTTGTGACCGAGATAAGTCGGATTGATATTCCCCAAAGTGCTGATGACCCGTTTTCAGAAGGGTTGACTATGATCGTCGATGAAGCAAAGAAAAATGCAGCCAGGCTGGATGCATGGACGG
>JBGOVD010000213.1:0-4630 GCA_041477935.1 Dissulfurispiraceae bacterium
GAAGTGAAATACCAGGAATACATGATCGATGATGCGGATTTTATTGTCGTCGCCTTCGGTGTGTCGGCGAGGATAGCCTTGTCGGCAGTGAGAAGGCTTAGGGAAACCGGCTGTAAAATCGGACTCTTCAGGCCGATCTCTCTCTTTCCATTCCCCGAACGACGTCTCAATGATCTTGCCGGTGGAATAACGCGTTTTCTGACTGTAGAGCTTAACATGGGCCAGATGGTGGAAGATGTGAGACTGGCGGTCAACGGCAAATCGGAAGTCCTCTTCTACGGCAGACCCGGCGGCAGTCTCATCACGCCGGAAGAGCTTCACGAAAAAATATCAGTACTGCTGTAAGGCCTTAATCTTTTCGAGGACTATTTTTTTTGCAGTATCGATATCAGCCTTGATCTTGCAGCCCGCCGCGTTCTTATGCCCTCCACCCTCGAAGAGTTCAGCGATGCGGGCAACATTAAGATCGTTTTTCGATCTCAGGCTCACCTTGTATTCGTCCTTTCCTGTTTGCCTGAACAGGACCGAAACATTGACGCTCTTCATCATCCGGGGGAATGAAACGAAGTTTTCGGTATCATCCGCCGCAGTGGAAGTCTCTTCCAGCATCTTTTTCGTTATGACGCTGAAGACGACGTCATTCCTTATTTCCAATGATTCGATCATCCTGAGATAAAGCTTGAAGCGGTTGTCGGTCCAGGTCTCATATAGTTCCTGATATATTTTGTTCGGCCTGGCCCCGCAATCGATCAACTCCGCACCAACGCGAAATACCTCGGACGTGGTGTTATCATAACGAAAATTTCCGGTATCGACGACGATGGCTGAGTAGAGATTTATCGCCATCTCGGGAGTAATTGCGACATCGAGCGCCTTAATCAGATAAAATACGAGCAGGCCTGTAGCCGCTGCCTTCGGTTCGATCCATTTAATATTCCCGAAGGCGCTTTCCGTTTCGTGATGGTCGATCACGAAGGCAGGCATGCCCGCAGCAAGAGCTGTTTTCAGGTCTTCGGCAGCGCTGTGCTGCTGCTTTTTTTCAAGACCTATGCGTTCGGGATCGTTGCAGTCGAGGAGAATCAGTGTGGAAAAATCGGCCGCCTTGCAGCCGGCAGCTTCGAGGGATTCGAAGGTATAAAACTTCTCGTACCCCGGCAGGAAACGGTAATGTTCCGGAACACGGTGCTTGTCCAGCAGGACCGCCTTCTTGCCCATTATTTCGAGGGCCATTCCAAAGGCTGCCACAGAGCCGAGCGCGTCGCCGTCAGGGTTCACATGTGTTGCGATAAGAAAGTTGTCGCCCCTTTTGATACTGTCGATCAACTCTGCGGGCGGAATCATTATTCCCTGGCTCCGGAAACTCATTCTCTGGGCTCTTCCTTTGAATCCGGGTCCTTTTCCTTGATCTCCTTAAGAATCTTGTCGATCTTGAATCCCTGCTCGATGGACTCGTCAATCCTGAATTCGAGAGTTGGGATAAATTTTGTCCTGACCCTTTTTGCCACCTCAGAGCGTATAATACCTTTCGCTCCATTAAGGATTTCGATAGCAACAACTCTCTCCTCGCTGTTAAGAACGCTGATATAAACGCGGGCTATCTTCAGGTCCTCCGAGAGACTGACATCGGTAACCGTCACGAAACCGAGACGGGGGTCCTTTACCCTCCTCATGATTATGTCCGCAATCTCCTCTCTGAGGAGTATGTTTAACCTCTGTGCACGTTTATATGGTTGCATGGTATTAAAAGATGCCCGGACAGGTAATTTAAGACGTTACAGCTTGGCCGCTATCTTCTCGATCACAAAATTCTCGAGTATATCGCCGTTCTTCAGGTCGTTGAAGTTCTCAATCATGATGCCGCATTCGTACCCGGTCGCGACTTCGCGCACATCCTCCTTGAACCTCTTAAGGGAAGCGATCTTCCCCTGATATACCACGATATTGTCGCGGATGACCCTCACCCCGTCACTCGCTCGGATAATAACACCGTCGATTACGTAACAGCCGGCAATGGTGCCGAGGCGCGACACTGAGTATGTCTGCCGGACCTCCGCCCTGCCCATAATCTTTTCCTTGATGGTCGGCTCCAGCATTCCCTCAAGCGCTTTCTTGACGTTCTCGATTGCCTCGTAGATGATATTATAAAGCCTTAAATCGACGCCTTCCTTCTCGGCCAGCTGCGCAGCCTTTGTCTCAGGCCTTACGTTGAACCCGATAATAATCGCGTTGGAAGCAGCAGCAAGCATAACGTCTGATTCATTGATGCCGCCCACCGAGGCATGGATCACGTTAACCTTAACCTCGGCATGGGTAATACCTTCAAAGGCGCTCTTGATAGCCTCGACAGAGCCCTGGACATCTCCTTTAAGCACAATATTCAGATCACGTATCTGGCCTTCCTTAATCTTGGCATAAAGTTCATCGAGGGTGAGCTTCGGATGTTTGATGACATCGCTGACCTTCATTTTCTGGAGGCGTATAAGTGCGATCTGCCTTGCCTTTCTCTCGTCCTCGACGACGGTAAAGATATCTCCCGAAGTCGGGACCTCGGCAAAACCTATGACTTCAACCGGCGTGGAAGGCCCGGCCTGGTGAATTTTCTTTCCGGTGTCGTCAATAAGTGCACGCACCTTGCCGGATGTTCCGCCGGCAACAAAAGCATCTCCAACCTTCAGAGTCCCTGACTGGATTAGAACAGTAGCTATAGGCCCCCGTCCCCGGTCAAGTTTCGCCTCGATGATCGTACCTTTTGCGGGCCTGTTAGGATTGGCCTTCAGTTCCATGACTTCGGACTGCAGAAGTATCATTTCGAGAAGACGTTCGATACCGATGCGTTTCTTGGCAGAGACTTCGACGAAGATATTCTGACCGCCCCATTCTTCGGAGACGACTCCATGTTCGGCAAGTTCCTGCCTAACCCTCTGGAGGTTCGCTTCGGGTTTATCTATCTTGTTCACCGCGACGACGATAGGCACCTTGGCGGCCTTCGCATGGTCGATAGCTTCGATGGTCTGAGGCATGACTCCATCGTCGGCTGCAACGACGAGGACAACGATATCGGTGACCTTTGCACCCCTGGCCCGAAGCGCAGTAAATGCCTCGTGGCCGGGCGTATCTAGAAATGCTATATCCTTCCCCTGCAGGGAAACTTTGTATGCTCCGATATGCTGGGTAATTCCGCCCGCTTCGGTCTCTGTCACCTTCGTTTCCCTTATAGCATCAAGCAGCGAGGTCTTCCCGTGGTCGACATGGCCCATGATGGTCACAACCGGCGGCCTGAAGATGAGGTTCTCCCGTTCCTCGACAAACTCACCAACGACGTCGACCTGCTCTGCAGAGGCGAATTCGATCTTGACGCCGAAATGGTCCGCAATGAGCATAGCCGAATCCGTATCTACCGACTGGTTGATGGTCGGCATATACCCCATCTCCATGAACTTCTTTATCACCTCAGGGATTTTATGGCCAATAGCATCGGCAAACTCCTTTACGGTAGTCCCTTCCTGGAGCTTGATCGATTTTTTCCTGGGTGCCGTTATAGGTGGCGGCAGGACGGCTTCCGGCCTTCTGAACTTGTTAGGCTTCTTTCCGGATTTGAGATCGACCCATTTTTTTTGATCGATCTTCCGGACAGTCTGAAAGGCCTTCTGCATGGTCGGTTTAACCTTGATCTTCTCGACCTTGTCAACCTCTACTTCCTTGCGGAACCGGTCGGGTATCGCAACCTCTTCTTCTTCGGTTGTCGCTATTACCGGAGCATCCGGTTTTAAGATCTCCTGCTCTGCGGACGGCTTCGCCGCATGCGGTGCAACTTCTTTTTTATGTTCCTCTTTTTTTATCGATTCTTTCTTAACTTCTTCTTTCTTATGTTCTTCTTTTTTATGGAACACCGGTTTTACTTTTGCAGGATGAATTTCCTTCTCATGCCCGCTTTCTGTATGCGGCAAGGCCTCTTTTCTTTTTTCCGGTTTGATCTCATGTTTTACCGGCTGAGGCGCTTCTTCGACTATTGCGACAGCCTTTGCAGGTGCCTTGGGTGCAAAGAGGCTCCGTATCTTCACGGCTTCTTCGTCGCTGAGCTTGATATTTGTCGTACCCTTCTTGTATTCTGCGACTCTCAGACGAGCAACGGCCGTTACTACATCCGTCGCTTTAACTCCCAATTCCTTTGCCAGATCGGCGCTTTTTATACCATCAACGGACATTTATTCTGCTCCCTCCCTGGGACTGCCTGCATTAATCATCGAACTCTCTTGTAACAACATAACTAAAATGTTATCATAAAAGACTTTATATATGCAATGAATTAAGGAGGTCAAAATGGCTGTTTGTAATGTCTGCGGCAAGAAAAAGACGATGGGGAACAACGTGAGTCACGCCAACAACAAAACGAGAAGGATCATCCTGCCGAACATACAGAGGATCAAGATTGTTACTGAAGGCGGAGCGAAAAGGACTTATGTCTGTACCAGATGTCTCCGTTCGAACAAAGTTGTCAAAGCTGTTTAGCCCTGCATAATCCCGCCGGCAGGAAGAAATGAGAGTGCCCAGCGCATGACGGATTCTTCCTGCCGCAACGTACCTCGCGATGCGTAAACGCACGCTGCAGCCTGTGAATGTACTGCTCAAC
>JBGOVD010000150.1:0-5661 GCA_041477935.1 Dissulfurispiraceae bacterium
GACCTCAAGGGAGGACAGCTTTTCTTCAGGGGATCGCACGTTTTACCCCTTGACGGACTCGCCGCAAAATTCGCCACAAACGCGGACAATTTTCTTAAGAAAGGGCACGACCTTGGCGCCGAGTCCGCTCAGTTCGGAGATGCTGCCCTGAGATTATTTCCGTTTCCGAATATTCCGGTCTATTTGATTCTCTGGATGCAGGACGAAGAATTCCCGGCACGGGCCGACCTGCTCTTCGACTCTTCCTCTGAGATGCAGGCGCCACTCGATATCCTGTGGTCTGTGGCTATGATGACAATCCTGGCAATGATGATGTAGCGCCGGGAAACGAAAAGTCATGCATTAGTTTAATAAGTGGACCGTATCCTTCCGGTCCTCTTGTCTATTATCACCTTATCTACAAGGGCGCCCCGCCTGTCCCTTACATCAGCCTCAAAGAAGATTTCCCGTTCCCTGACGTCGCCGATCTTCACGTCCCTGCGGGAAAAATATTCTTTTATCATCCTCCTGGCCTCCTGCCCGCTCGAAACCTTCTTCCTTTCTCCGTAACCGCCTCTTGACTCTCCATACGGATAGTCCCTTGACCGCCTGTCGCTGGCAGACGGATAGTCCCTTGACCGCCTTTCACCGGCATCAGCAGACGGATAGTCCCTTGACCGCCTGTCGCCGGCATCGGCAGCTGGAGCCAGAGCGGCGACGCACAGGACACCGGCGAGTCCAGCGGTAAAGAATGCGTGTGTGACGGTTTTTTTCCAGTTCATTTCAGACGACCTCAACTCCATAATTGCGAACTCTGCAACATTATATCATACTTCCAAAAGGGCGCTTTAACTCGCATCAAATAAGGCAATTGCTGTGCCGGAAAGGGCTCCGAATGCCCTTTCCGGCGTCCAGCTATTTCTTATGACATTTAGTACAGTTGTCGGTCGGCGCGAAGGCCTTAGTCCCATTATGGCAAGTGAAGCAGAATTTGCCGTCCTTGTGGTCCGCCTGGGTTATTATATCAGCGCCCTTCTTCATCTTGAATATTCCGGAATGACAGTCCTTGCACTTGAGACCTTTATCAGCATGAGTCTTACCGTCGAACACAACCTTGCCGGGACTCTTCTCTCCGGCAAATTCGACCGTCTTTCCAGCCGGGACAGCCCATGAAGTCCCGATCAGCGCAAGCATTGCGAGCGCCATAATCGCCATTACCACCATTTTCATGATCATAACCTCCCTTGGGCAGGAACTATTCGCTCCTGCCCCTTTCGTTTATACTGATTAGCAGCCTTCAACGGCTTTTTTCTTCATGACCTTTCCGTCCTTTATTGTTACTTTGTCGCCAACCTTGAGGCCCTTTGCATCCCCGGCCACGGAGGTTTCCTTGCCATCCGCCCCCTTGACCGTTATCTGACCACCATCAATCTTGCTTATCGTTCCCTTCATATCTGCCGCAAAACTCAGACCGGCGACAGCTATGGTGAAAACGACGGCAACCAGCAATATGAAAAACTTTTTCATACATTTCACCTCCTTTCACGATTCACCTTGTGTCCGTTTATCCTGTATCGCTTAATACAGGATACCAAATAATTGTGAACCGTGAGAGAAGGCATTATGAACAATTGTGAAAATGGCCCGAGCTTGAAGAGCAGGAATCAGTTATCATATTTTGCTATGCCGGAAAAGTCATTGTAAAAACAGATCCCTTTCCCCGGTCACTCCGGGCCGTTATCGTACCTCCATGGGCCTCTATCAGTTCCCTGACTATGGTAAGGCCTATGCCGAGTCCGCCCTTTGCACCACGGTAAAACCTCTCGAAGATAAAAGGTATGTCCTCATCAGCAATGCCGCTTCCGCTGTCGCGGACCTCGATAACCGTACCGGCGGGACCTTCGTTAGCCGTGATCCTGGCATTCCCTCCACTTTCCGTCGCCTTGAGGGCATTGGACAGCAGATTGATGATGATCTGGCTCAGACGGTCGGGATCGGCATTAATGGTCAGCTTTTCATCACACGAGAGTTCAAGGCCGACACCTTTTTCTTCGAAGAGCCTTCCAAATCGGCCCGAGATGCCTTCAAGGAACGGATATAAGGGGAAAATTGTCTTCCGCAGATAGCGGCTGCTTGCCTCGGCCTGGGAAAGCTCCTCGATGCCTTCGATGATCTTTCTGAGCCTGCCGATTTCGGCATACAGGGATTGGAGATGCTCTTTATCGATAGTGATAAGCCCGTCTATCATCGCTTCGAGTTCGCCGCGAATTGCGCTGATAGGCGTCCTGAGCTCGTGGGCAATATTCGTCGTTAGTTTCCGTCTCAACGATTCCTGTATCTCCAGAGACTGGGCCATCCGGTTAAAGGCATCGGAAAGCTGGGCAATCTCATCATTGCCTGAGATTTTGACCCTGCTCTTAAGATTGCCTCCGCTGATGTCCGTAGCTGCCCGGGTGAGACCTTTAATCGGGAAGGTCAGCTTCCTCGAAAAATATACGCTGAAAATTATTGCGATCCCCCCGAGCACCAGCAGTGACACTAATAGCAGCCTGTCGGACCGGGCAACAAAGACACTCTCTTTACGGGGTCTCAGCAAACTCACTTCCAGATGGCCGATCTGTTCCCCTCCCAAAAAAAGCGGATACGGAACGAATTTCTCGCCGGTCCGCCTCTCATCGAAATCGGAAAGGGCTATGACCCTGCGCACTACTGCCTGCGATTGGACATTGATGGCCCCCTCGGTGTCCATTACTACCCCGTCTTTAATGTCATACAGCCTTACATCGAATCCGAGCATTAATGCCCAAATCATATTCTCGACAACATCCTTTGTCGACCATCCTTCGTTCTTGTCGAAGGAACTCTCCATGGCAGCGGTGATCCAGTAGATGCGGTCCTCCCTCTCACCTTCAAGATATTCCCTGAAGTCATTGAGCATAAGTTCACGCAGAAGAAATGCAGCGGAAAGGGCAATGAGTGAGACAGTGATAAGCAGGATGACGAATTTCAGCCAGAGGCTCTTAAACATGCCTTATATCATACCAGACTGCAGGCTTACACATCTTATATTCCTAATATACCTGCTCTGTGTATTTTCGCAACGCGACAAGTGTCAGGTCAGATCATATTGCGGACTTCTCGCAGCTTGATGAGATGCGTCTTCTCCTCGATGAGAATTTCATCAAGGACAGCCGGATGCATTTCCAGAAGTCCGAGAGTAACGGTATACTTAGAGAATTGGAAGGGTTAAACTAAAATAATTTTCGCTGAAACGGGACCATGAATATTCGTCGAACATTCTCGCAGGCCTTGTATGCCGTCTCGATCGTTGCGTTTGCAGCCTTTTGCAGCTTTTTCGCTACCCCCGCGGCATCGGCAGAGGACGAACCGGAAGAGATGCGTACGATAGACCTGGCGGCTCCCCCGAGAGCGTGGGTTCCTCTGGCACGGCATCTCTGGTTTGGCGCCAAGGTCGGCTTGATATCCTTATGGAAAAGGGATTTTGATCTTAACGACAAGAGAAATGACTCTTTCGCCTCTTCGGCTCCCATCCTTGCCATGGCTCTCTTGCACAAACCGACCGATGACACCACGCTTTTTCTCAGCGTCACGACCAGCCAGAGCTTCCTCAAAGATGAAGCAGGAAAGACGAAGACTGAAATCCGAATTGTTCCTGTCGAGCTCAATTTTTCGTGGAGCAATATTGTCGAAGGGGTCGACGCGAGAATCGGCAGGCAGAGATTTGTGGACAGCCGCAGGTGGCTTTACAACGACTACCAGGATGCGGCGAGAGTGTTTTACAGGCTGTCAGCCCTGAGATTCGAGCTTTCAGCGGGTCAACAAAGGCAGCTGAATCTACTTCAGGACGGCAATCAGGCGACCAGAAACGCCTTTATCTTCAATAGCAGCTATGACATAAATCCAAACAATGTCGTTTCAGCCTATGCAGTTGCCGAACAACATGAATCAGGGGCGCACGGCACCCCTGTGTTCGTCGGCCTCCATGCAAACGGAAGAGTAGGCAGACTGGCACCCTGGTTAGAACTGGCCCACGTCGGGGGCACCAGCAACGGCAGGAAAATTAGCGGAAACGGCTTCGACATCGGGAGCACTTACGAGTTTCCCCTTCCACTGAGACCTTCCGTCACTCTGGCGTATGCGTCGGGCAGCGGCGATAAGACTCCCTTCAGCGGCACAGACAAGAACTTCCGGCAGACCGGCCTTCTGCTCGAAAAGAACGTGGCCGCATTCAATGGAGTGGCTCTTTTCAAGTATTACGGGACGGCGCTCGACCCTGAGTTGAGTAATATCAGCATCGTCACTGCCGGCCTCGGCGTCAGGCCCCTGCGGTACACGTCGCTTGATCTGGTGTATCATCACTACCGCCAGCAGGAGGCTTCGGCAGCTATCCGCAATTCGAATCTTACAAGGCAGGCGAATGGTCTGAACAAGGACATCGGGAATGAAGCCGACATCATTGCCGCATACGCCGGCACCCGTGTGAAAGTAAAATTCGAGGCCGGATATTTCATGCCCGGGGCCGCTTTTCGCAGCGATTCCGATAAGGCTATCATCACCAGGCTGAGCATGCAGTATGAGTTCTGAGGTTCAGACACGTTTTGGTAGTTTCCTGTTTAGTGTTGAACGCAACAAGCAGTAAATGGCAATGGGGGGAAACGGCCTTGTCATAAGACTTTTCTGTCAGTTGATGCCGCCCTGTCAAAAAAAAGAATCGACCCCTCTGCCTTCTTCCATCCAGTGGCCCATCGGATAATACCTTGATATTTAGGTTGACATCACCGATATTTCCATATACCATAATTCTATGATTGATCGCTCACTCGAAATAAAACAGCTGTCTGGTCTGTTGGCCAGGCATCCGGTCGTCGGGATCATCGGGGCCAGACAGGTAGGCAAGACCACCCTCGCCCATTCTCTTGCCGGATCGTTCACGGGACAGGCAGTTTCATACGATCTTGAGAACCCCGAAGACATGGCCCGGTTGCATGATCCAATGCTCGCGCTGAAGAAAGCACGGGGACTTGTAGTCATCGATGAAATACAGCGTCACCCGGATCTCTTTCCGGTACTGCGCGTGCTTGCCGACCGCCCTGGCAGACCCGCTCGATTCCTGGTGCTCGGCAGTGCATCGCCGCAACTGCTCAGGCAAGGGGCTGAAACACTCGCTGGACGGATTGCGTATCACTACCTGGGCGGCTTTTCGATGGACGAGGTCGGCTCCGGCAAGCTTGACAGACTGTGGTTCAGGGGCGGCTTCCCGCGCTCTTTTCTGGCCCGATCAAATGCAGAAAGCGATGAGTGGCGCCGGGAATTTATCCGCACCTTTCTTGAACGCGATCTGCCTCAGCTGGGAATATCAATCCGCTCGACTGCGCTGCAGCGCTTCTGGACCATGCTGGCTCATTATCACGGCCAGATATGGAACGCTTCAGAATTCGGCCGCTCATTCGGGGTTGCCGACACTACTGTCAGACACTATCTCGATATCATGACCGGTGCTTTAGTAGTTCGCCAGTTACAGCCATGGCACGAAAATATAAGAAAACGACAGGTAAAGTCTCCCAAGATATATCTGGCCGATGCGGGTCTGCTGCACGCATTGCTCAATCTTCGCTCGCCTGCTGATGTCGAGGGGCATCCCAAGCTGGGTGCCTCGTGGGA
>JBGOVD010000123.1:0-6347 GCA_041477935.1 Dissulfurispiraceae bacterium
TCTCCATATTCCCTGACGAGTGTCGCCTTGTATTTCAGCTCATTCCATACGATATTGATCGTGCTTTCGAGGCCGGCATTTACGTCCGCTGTTTTAAACTCGGATTCATCTACCCGGGAGAAATTCTTGAGGTCCTGAACGATCTTCTTGACCCTGTCGGCGCCTTCAAGAGATTCCCTTATCAGGTTATCGAGGTCTCCGGTAATGTAATCGATCTTCAGTGCCTTCTTCTTTTCGGCAATCTCCGCAAGGATATCGAAATTGCCGCACTTCTCGCTGCATCTACCGACTGCAGCAGCCTGGAACGTCACATATTCCGATATTTTTTCAATATATCTTTTCAGAGTGTTTAGGTTGCTGATTATAAATCCCATGGGGTTGTTTATCTCATGCGCTACCCCGGCCGCAAGCTGACCGATAGACGCCATCTTCTCCTGCTGCAATACCTGGGACTGAACCATTTTAAGCTCGTTATAGGCATTCTCCAGGTCGGTATGCTGTGTTTCGAGTATATGCATCATATTGTTGAATTGTTCGCCCAGATAAGAATAGGGGTCTTGTGCGGCATCCGCGAAGAACGGGCATTTCGTGCATGTCTTATATTTTTTTGCGAATTGTCCCTGAACGTTGCCTTTGCAAAAGGTGCCCGCTTTTTGCCAGCATCGTCTATTGCCGTCGCCGTCAGAATAGCTGATGCAATCTTCCCTGCCGCATTTCATAAACTCATGACATTTCTTCAGGTTGGGGTTTTCAAACCTGACGCTGAAGTTCTTCTTGACGGCAACCTCCTGTATCAGAGTGGATATTTCATCGAGGGCCTTTTGCAGGCTCATCCTGCCTTTCCTAAGCTCATCTTCGGCTCTCTTGCGGTCGGTTATGTCGTGAAGGGTTATGATGGAAACCGCTGCAAAGGATTCTTCGCTGTTCGTAATATCGTAGACGGAGCACTCGAAGTATTTCCCGGTAGCATGATGGTATTCAACGCACTCCAGGGAGCCCTCAACGCTGGTGAATCCACCCTCGGTCAGGACATCCTGCCATTTGCGGTTAAGAAGTCCCGGGTATGACTTCCCGGTCAATGTGCTGAGCACTTTATTGCACCGCAGCAGAAGACCGTTCGAGTCGGCCAGCAGGACGGCATCCCTGATGCAATCCATGCTCTGCTCCCATTCGCGCTTCGCTGTCTCGATCGCCTTGACGGTCTTGGCGAGGATATCATGTTTTACCTTGATGTCCTCGAATTCCTTCATCTGAACAAGGTTCCTGATCTTGATCAGGAGTTCGGAGAAGTCGACCGGTTTGCCGATGAAATCGTTGGCGCCGGCGCTGAGGCTGTCAAGTCTCAATCTTTTGTCGTCTGAACCGGTGATCGAAATTATCGGTATGTGGCGTGTTTCTTTTTCAGCCCGAAGCTGCTTGCATACCTTTATTCCGCTGACGTCCGGCAGGAACAAGTCGAGGATAATTACATCCGGACCGATGAGTCTGGCTTTCTCTATGCCCTCCTTGCCGCTCGATGCGGTTTCACAGGCATAACCGTAACGGGAGATATTGGCGGACATGATCTTTTGCTCCATCATGTCGTCTTCGACTATGAGGACCTTGGGCTGAGAAATTATTTTAGTCTCCTGTGAAATCATACGGTCGTTATAATCCCTGATTAATAATATAACAGGATGCAGGGCACAAAACTATCGAAAAGCAGGCGATGTACGGCTAAAGTCATGCCCCGGTGAGTTGAAGGGCGAGTATATCGCTCAGCAGCTTTATCGTCATCCTTTTCATGGGGTTAGTGCTATAGTATAATTATCGGGTGAATCGAAAATAAATTAAGGGCTGAGTTCGCATTGCGCATATTTAATGTGCGCCTCTTTGCGAACCGGGTAACAGCAACGATATGGATTACCGGCTTACTGAAAAAGTCAAAGCCGCCGGTTGAGCGGCAAAGATAGGTCCGGCGGACCTCGAAGATATTATCGGCGATATACGCTTCCATGAGAGGGCGGATGTCCTTGTCGGTCCGGGCGACGATGCAGGGGTGCATCTCATAGGAGATCATGCGGTCGTAGAGACCGTTGATGTCATTACCCCTGTGGTGAACGATCCTTTCACCTTCGGAGCAATCAGCGCCGCCAATTCGATAAGCGATGTATATGCCATGGGGGGAAGGCCGTTGACGGCCCTGGCTATCGCCGGGTTTCCTTCCTGTGATTACGGGCCTGCAGTACTAAGGGAAGTCCTGAGAGGTGCTGTTTCGACCTTGAAGCGTGCCGGTGCAGTGTTGATCGGCGGACACAGCTTTCAGAACGACGAGATGAAATTCGGTCTTTCCGTGACAGGGGTGGTCGATAAGGAAAGGATTCTCAGGGCGCAAGGCGCTGCTGAAGGCGACGTGATTATCATGACTAAGCCCCTCGGTATAGGCATTCTGACCACGGCGCTCAAAGGCGGCAAACTGACGGATGCTCAAATGGGCGCGGCTATCGAATGGATGCTGACATTGAACGAGGCGGCATCAGGACTGGCGGTTCGGGCAGAAGCAAGCGCCTGCACAGACATCACCGGATTCGGCTTATTGGGACATTCCGCAAATATGCTCAGGGGCTCCAGCCTTGATTTCGTCATTCATAACGACCGGGTGCCGGTCATGGATAAAGTTTACGAAATGATCGATGCGGGTATGGTGCCGGAAGGGGCATATCACAATCTCAGATTTATGGACGGCAAAGTTGAATTCCCGGCTGACTTTCCGGAAGAGCGAAAGCTGCTGTTATCGGACCCCCAGACGTCGGGAGGACTTTTGATCACGATGAAGGAAGACGGCCTTAGGGTATTTGAAGAGTCACGGGTGTATTTTGCTGTTATCGGAAGGGTCGTAAAGGGCGCCGGAAAAATCGTAGTTGTATAGTTACGGCATTTTGTATTCGAGCATCATCTTGTCGTAGGAGTATGCCTTGAGATAACCGATAAACTCATCCACGGCGTGGGGAAGGATGGTGTTTTTGGGTATCACTAAAGAGAACTCTCTCGTTATCCTTCCCTCCTTCGGTGCGATTGCCTTTAAAAGACCGCGCTGCACCTCTTTCCTGACCGCCCACTTGGAGAGGACGGACACTCCCATGCCCCTTTCGACTGCCTCCTTTATGGAACTGGTGCTGCCCAGTATAACGGCAATCTGCAGATCGGAGAGGTTGACGCTGTTTTCGGCAAGGAACCTTTCGATGATCAGCCGTGTGCCGGAGCCTTCCTCCCTGAATACAACCGGCTCCTTCAGGATTTCGAGGATCGATACTATCTTTTTCTTTGCCCACGGGTGCTCCGGGGGCACGATTAGAAAAAGCTCGTCGGACATTATGGGCTCTACAACGACTTTGCTCTTTGAGGGTACTTCACCGACAATCCCAACATCTACTGCGCCTGAGTGCAGCAGATCCATGATCCTTTTTGTATTTCCGATAAAGACGTCGATCTCGATTTTAGGATGCGTCTTTTTGAAATCTACAATGATGCTCGGCAGGATATGGTTGCCGAAGGTAGTCCCGGCGCCTATCTTTATGCTGCCTTTTACAAGGCCGGTTATTTTGGAAATATCTTTTTCAGCCAGGGCATAAAGTGCCAGGATGTCCTTCGCGTATTTGTAAAGGACTTCTCCGGTTGTGGTAAGGTTGATAGATCCGCTTGTCCGGTCAAAGAGTTTTGTCTCGTATATCTCTTCAAGTGCTTGCACCTGCAAGCTTACGGCCGGCTGAGTGAGATGTATGATCTCGGATGTCTTCGAGAAGCTTTTCGTCTCGGCGACGGTGCAGAAAACCTTGAGTTTATGATCTTCCATTCCCATAGTTTTATACTATAGCATAAAGATTGCTTATAAACAAATTAGTATGCTTAGAAGGGATGTATTCGATTTCAAACGCTATATGCCAGGATGATTTAAAGCGCAATCGGGTCAATTCCGGCCCGCCGTTTCATTGTTCTCCGAGGCGGGTTGTGCGTAAAATAATAATCGCCTGCATTGAGGGCACTGGAAAATAGTCCCGCCGAGCTTTATCTCCACGAAAAGCTGAGGCGGTATATTCATATTGCATCCGCCGCATCTCTCTTTTTTGGCCTCGGCGATGGCAAGGCCCCTGCCGGACTTAAGGAGGTTCATGTAGAGCGTGTAAAGGTCCGGCTCGATTTTTTCCGAAAATTGTTTTCTCTTTTCCTTTAAAGACTGCAGCTCCTGTTCGATGAAACGGATCTCTTTCTCTTTTTTCTTATTGAGGGCTTCAACCCCGGCCTTCGCTTCGGCGAGACGGGCATTGTCGGTTTCGGCGCTTTTGGCGGCCGTTTCGATGACTTCCATGACGGAAAGAATGTCATCCTCTGCGGAACTGATCTCGGCCTCGACCGCCTCGACTTCTTTAAGGTTCGCCTGGTATTCCTTGTTTGTCTTGATCTCCGAGGAGCGGGCCTTCAGTTTCCGGATCTTCTCCGTCAAATCCTCGATAAGTCGCTCCTTGTCCTTCTTTTTCTTTTCGAGTGACAGCTGCTGCTGGCGTGCGGTTTCGAAGGCTTTGACAGCCTCCTTGTAGGGAGCTTCTTCTGCAGCTATGTGCGAAGGCATCGAGTCGATCTTGAGGCGCAGGGTAAGTATATTTGTAT
Organism: Dissulfurispiraceae bacterium; assembly: GCA_041477935.1. Classification (GTDB taxonomy): domain Bacteria; phylum Nitrospirota; class Thermodesulfovibrionia; order Thermodesulfovibrionales; family Dissulfurispiraceae; genus Fen-1308. Next base: position 4,645 of record JBGOVD010000123.1, read on the forward strand.
CCAGCTTCTGCAATTCAACCAGAAGGTGCAACTTTTCGTCCACAAATACTCCTCTCATACTGCGGATATCCGGTGTCTGGTCCGGAGTATGACTCGGTAATGTCTGATGGGCCCACCAGGACTCGAACCTGGGACCAACCGGTTATGAGCCGGTAGCTCTACCAGCTGAGCTATGGGCCCGCGCTAAGCAGACGAAGCGATGGTCCGCCGACGATACAACGCCGCGGCGCCTACGCTTGCAAGCGTTTACTATAAACGCAAAGACCCATGCAAGTCAAGGCCGGGATTACGGTTTATTAAGGAAGTCCCTGAGCCACTTGTTCCGCGATGGATGTTTAAGTTTGCGGATCGCCTTGACCTCTATTTGGCGTATCCTTTCCCTGGTCACCTCGAATTCCTGCCCAACCTCTTCGAGTGTGCGTGGAGCATCTTCTCCCCCCAGACCATATCTTCTCCGGATCACGAGTTGCTCTTTGAGTGAAAGAGTTCCCAGGACCTTGTCGATCTGGGTCTTCAGATCATCCTGTATGGCGAGATCAAGCGGGGATTGAATGGATTTGTCTTCGATGAAATCCTTGAGCATTGCATCTTCATCATCGCCTATGGGGGTTTCGATCGATATGGGTTCCTTCGTTATCTTCATGATACTGCGCACACGGCTGACCGGGATTTTCGCCCTTATCGAGATATCTTCAGCGTTTGGATCTGCACCCTCTTCCTGTACCAGCTGTTTTGCGGTCCTGTTGATCAGGTTTATATTTTCTATCATGTGGACCGGTATCCTTATGGTCCGCGACTGATCGGCCAGCGACCTGCTGATAGCCTGGCGTATCCACCATGTGGCATACGTGCTGAACTTGTAGCCCCTCCTGTATTCAAACTTGTCGACGGCGCGCATAAGCCCGATATTCCCTTCCTGGATCAGGTCCCCGAGTGTGAGGCCTTTGCCTATATATCTCTTTGCGACGCTGATTACGAGCCGCAGGTTTGCTTCAACGAGCCTGCTCTTTGCCTTGCCGACCTCCAGGTCGGCCGTGAGGACCTCTTGAGAGATCTTCGTGATTTCATTGCCGCCTACACCGAAAGATTCTTCTATGCGTGCTATTTCTGAAAGATGCTCCTTTACTTCTCTATCGTTGCCCGGCTTCTTGAGCATGCGGATCTTTGACTGGAGGCTTTCTATCTGTTCACCCATCTTTCTCAACTCTTCGAAAAAGGCGTTTACCACATCGACTTTCAGGTTGAGCTCTTTAATCTTCGCTATAATCAGCGCCTTATTTTCGGTTAATTTTTCCTCTGCTGCAGCGGCTTTACCGGGTATCCGCCGCAGGCTTTCCTTGTTCCGGATGGTCGCACTATTCAGAAGGCGCTGTCTCTTATCGGTAAGGGCTGCGATCTCAGCAGTAATGCGTGCAAACCGCTCTTTCTCTTCCAGGATAGCTTCATCGGAAAGATCTTCGCCGTCCTGTATCAGGTCAATGAGGGGAGCTTCGCCGCTCTCCACGAGCCTGCCGAGCATGATGAGTTTCTTGAATATGAAAGGGATGGTAAAGAGGGCGCCCTCGATCCGTTCCTTGCCCTGTTCGATCTGGCGCGCGATTTCGACTTCCCCTTCCTTGGTAAGCAGTGGGAGCGTGCTGATACCTTTCAGGTAAGACTTGAGAGGGTCGAACTCCTGGTCGGAGTCGCTCTTTGTCTCGGCA
>JBGOVD010000262.1:0-4095 GCA_041477935.1 Dissulfurispiraceae bacterium
AGGTGATCACAAAAGCGATCGAATTATCCGGGCGAATGGCATTTCTCACCATTTGGCGCGACATTACCGAACGCAAGCGGGATGAAGAGGCCCTCGGACTCCATCGCCATCACCTCGAAGAGCTTGTGGAGGATCGCTCGGCGGAGTTGAAAAAGCTCAATGAAGAGCTGCAGAAAGATATCTCCGAACGAATTAAAGTCGAGCATGAACGGGAGAAACTGATTACAGCGCTGCGCGAGGCCTTTGCTAAAATAAAGATCCTGACGGGGCTGCTGCCCATGTGCGCCTGGTGTAATAAAATACGCGATGACAAGGGATACTGGAAAAAAGTGGAAACTTATATCAGGGAACATTCCGATGCCACTTTCACGCACGGCATATGCCCTGATTGTTTGAAAAAAGTGGACCCCGAAACATACCGCCTCAACATCGAGAAACGAGGGGAGTCTGAGGGACATGTCGTTCCGGAAAGAAGGCTGGAGATGAGATTGTCGGGCGTTCCGTCCGCGGATTTCTCGATTGTCGTCATAAACATCAAGAGTTGGAACAAATCGCCACTTGATGCCACTATCGATGATCTCAGCGAGGGCGGTATGTGCATACGAACAAACTCTCCAGTGGACGATAATTCACTTGTAATGTTCGATTATGGGGGAAGAACCAAAACCGGCATTGTGATATGGAAAAGAAACGCGGATCTGAAACACAACTATCACCAGACCGGTATCAGGTTTATTCGAACTGAGGCAAGCTGACACGCTAAGGAATTCATACTGCCCTACTCTATTGATATATGCGCCGACCAGCGCACTGAAAAAGTTTAAGCCAAAGCCTGATATACTTAAGATATTGAACTGAGTTAATCGGGAGAACGGTAATGTTCGGCGAGATCCCACTTAATTATGAACTGCAGCTTCTCATTTTCGTAACTGCCCTCGGCAAGACGTATAACACACTGGATGTTGAACACATTGAACAACTCCTTGACGACGATATCAAATACGAAAGTCAGCAGGTTTTTTGTCCTCTTAAAGGCAAGGAGGCCGTGCTTGATTACCTGAGAAAGAAGTTCGCCACGCTGAGAAACACCCCCGGATCAGAACTGTTTGCCGAGATTGGCTTTATGGGTAGCCAGGAGCGTGAATACATAAAGGCTGCTTTCGCGACAGAAGGTCAGCCCTGCCTGATCCTATCGCAGGGCGAGAAGGAGAGAAAACTGGCAGTTGTGCTGGTCGAGGGACTGAAAGGTAAAATCAGAGATTTGTCCAACTATGCACGGTTGCACCGCATTGGTCCCAGGTGCAGAGCACCGGCGAATATCCGATGTAGTCAGGTATTATATGAGAGGTTTCAATAATGGACTAGACCATCAGGCAAAGGCCGGTGTTCTCTCATACCGGCCTTTGCTTTCAGTCTGCTGAATAATTTGCATCCCGGATTCAATTATCCTTGGATTGAAGCCTCTGCCGCCCAGGTGCAGGATTTCTAGAAGAGATGTTATTTGATATGCTCGATCGGCCTCGGCAATGCAAAGCAAAATGTCGCTCCTTGCCCCACTAAGCCTTCAGCCCAGGTTCGGCCCCCATGCAAAGACATGATGCGACGGACATTTGCCAGCCCTATTCCTGCTCCTTCGAATTCGTCCGCTGGATGGAGACGCTGAAATACCCCAAAGAGCCTGTCCACATCGTCCATCTTAAACCCAACGCCATTGTCTTTGATGAAACAAACATCTTCGCTTCCGTCCTTTCTGCATCCGATCTCGATCTCGGCACGAGGACGGGGACTGGTGAATTTGACGGCGTTAGAGATGAGATTGAAAAGCACAAGCTTCAACATCGACGGATCACCATATACAACGGGCAGCTCACCAAGTTTCCACTCGATGTCCCGCCCACTCGTTTCATTCGAAATCTGTTCTATGATCTCCTTTACCATGTTGCATATGTTTACTTCATTTTTTTGCATCTTCTCGCGACCAAGACGGGCTAATGAAAGCAGATCATTGATGAGCCGCTCCATTTTTTTAGCTGAATCAGATATCAATACAGCATACTGGCTACTTTTTTCGTCCAGCTGGCCTTCCATCCGTTTTTGCAGCAGGTCCATAAAGCTCCTTATATAACGGAGGGGAGCCCGCAGATCGTGGGAAACCGAATAGCTGAAGCCTCCATCTCTTCGTTCGCAAGCTCAAGCCTGACAACCTGCTGTCTTAACAGCCTGTTGAGATTCTCGACATCTTCATCGCTTTGCTTACGCTGACTTATGTCGATTATGATCGCCCGGAATACTGTTGCATCGTCGATGCCCGTCGTTGCTATGATATCCATGAGCGCCCAGAAGTAGTTCCTGTGCATTCTCTTCATTCTCAATTCGCACGTCTGAGGCACTCTGAGGTAAGCTGTCTATGGCAAAGGTAATATATGTCCTGATCTTCTCTGCAAATGAAGCTGGTCAGAGGCTTACCGACAAGATGACTCCTGTCTTTCCTCAGGAGTTTGGCTGCCCTAAGATTGGCTTCCAGTATTATTCCTTTTTCATTGAGGGAGACATATCCGACACTGCTACTTCAACGGATTCAGCAGTACCTCCCTTCGGCGCACTATCCGGTGACTTGATCCGATCCTTCTTTGAGGCAACTTTTTTGAACCCATCGCTTTCTCCTTAAGGCGCTAATATATATTATCTAAAGCGTCTAAAAAGATATATTGAGAGTCAACCATACAACAGCTCAGACCGGATAATGACCACCAATGATTCGTAATTATAGCAAATTTATATCAAGATAATTAAGATAGCTACAACATCAGGATGACTTTACATTCATTGAGAAGAATTGAATTTGAAGGTCCATTTTAGAAGTCCGCAACGGATTACACACGTGAACAGGCAATAAGAGAAATTACAGAGCATATCGAGATATTTTATAACCGGCGACGCAAACAGGCCCAGCTTGGCTACCTGACATGTCAGTAATTATTCTTAAACAATTATGTATGGTGTCAGTTAATGATTTTAGGATGCACTCAGTGGTTGGTTCATTATCTATAGCGGGATATAATGAAATAAACCTTGGAGGGAAACAATGAAAAGGCTTGTCGTGTTGTTGCTGATACTTACTGCTGTTCCATCCATGGCGATGGCTGCTGACGCTTTTAGGTTGGATGTGGAAGCCCCTGGGGGGCAAAATGCGGGATCTTATAAAGACCACTCTTGGGGAATGGAGTTTGTCTATGTTCAAGGTGGCTGCTATCAGATGGGAGACACTTTCGGGGATGGATTTCCAAGTGAGCAGCCAGTGCATGAAGTCTGCGTGAATGATTTTGCTTTAGCTAAATATGATGTCACTGTTGGGGAATTCCGCAAGTTTATCGTTGCGACCGGCTATAAGACCGAGGCGGAGGAGGAAGGGGGCTGCGCAGTTTTTAACGGCGGCAAATGGGTATGGGATGCTTCTAAGAACTGGCGCAAACCTGGATTTAATCAGGATGACAGTCAACCAGTAGTCTGCGTCTCGTGGAACGATGCTGAGGCCTTCATAAAATGGCTCTCCGAGATAAGCGGCACACATTACCGGCTTCCGACGGAAGCGGAATGGGAATACGCGGCCCGCAGCGGTGGCAAGAAGGAGAAATACGCAGGTGGCAACGATATCAACGCTGTGGCATGGTACTATGACAACAGCGGCCTCTCTACGCACCGTGTGGGAACTAAGCACTCCAATGGGCTCGGGTTGTATGATATGAGCGGAAATATCTTGCAGTGGGTACAAGACTGGTACGACGAGAACTATTACCGTGACAGCCCTCGCTCTGACCCGCAGGGGCCGCGTAACGGGCACGAAAGAGTGCTTCGCGGAAGTGCCTGGAGCGATGAACCGGCTTACATTCACGCGACTCGACGGAGCAGGAAGTCGCCTTCGCACCGGGGCAGCATCCTCGGTTTTCGCTTGGCTTGTTCCGCCCGGTAATTATTATCTGAGTTCTTGTATTTCGTCAGTTTATGTACTTTCGGAATACAACATTGCAGGTGAGTTGGCCACATCAGCCCGTGGACGTTCTTCGGCTTTCATCCTAACTATTTTTCAAATAGACC
>JBGOVD010000031.1:0-10307 GCA_041477935.1 Dissulfurispiraceae bacterium
AAACTCGCAGGTACCCGAGTAGACGAGTCCTGTTGAGCCGTCTATGCTTATCAACGTGCCTTCTGTGACCGGATAGTTTCCTATTCGTGCGAAAGGCTCACCTTTTTCGTCGATACCCATTTCCATATCCGAGCAGCCGACCACGGCGCTGAGTCCGAATTTTTGGGCCAATATCGCAGCGTGTGATGTTGCCCCTCCGGCTGAAGTGACTATTCCGTCTATATGCGTCATCAGCGAAACGTCGTTGGTGCTAGACGATTTACGAAGGAGTATAACGGGCATTCCGGTCTCTTTTTTTATGGTGTCGATCTGATCAGGAGATGAGAAGAACGTTGCAATCCCGCTCAAGGCGCCGCCGTGGACGCCTACGCCGCGTCCTATGATGTTCGATTCCATCATGCAGATGTCCTGGAAATGTTTTATGAATCCCCTGTGGAATTCCATGCGCCGCGTTTGCAGCACAAAGATTTTCTTTTCCCCTTCCGGACCGGTTACGTACGTTGCCTCTACCTCCTGCGGCAACCCACCCATCGCGCTTTCGATTTCAGCTGCGAGTTTTTGGTGCATCGCGAAGAGAGTAGGGTCTTCCTCCTCCAGGCTCTTCTGCCCAGGAAGCGCCTGCGACTTTGTGAGCGGGCGATTGATTAGCCTGCCGTAAACAAGGTCGTCTCCGGTGGCGGTTTCTCTTGTGTCGCCGTAAATTTCCTTTTCGAGTGAAGACGGCTTGCGCGTGAAAAAGACCGAGGCGCCCGATCCTTTTTTGTTGCCCTGGATCATCTGCATCAGCAAGACGGCTGTCCCCCAATGTTCTGATATCTTCATGGCTGTTCTGAAATGCAACGCATTTTCTCCGTACCAGGATCTGTAAACTGCTTTAACCGATTCCCTGAGTTGTTCGTATGGGTCTTCAGGTATTACGAAATCACGCTGCGCGAGTTCATTCTTATATAGCCGCACAATTTCTGCCATTTCATCGGCCTTCAGATCGTCTAATTTCGCCTCTGAAGTCCGCCTGAGAAAATCGGCGTTGATAGTGCTGAATATCTTTTCATCCAGACCAAATACGACAGTAGCGTAGTGATCTATGAACCTCCTGTATGAATCCCATGAAAGCCGCAGATCACCGGTCGAAGAAGCAAGGGCTTTTTGAGTCTCCACATTCATGCCGCAATATAGTATGGATGAGAGAATTCCGGGCATCGAAATATAAGATCCGCTGCGCACCGATAAAAAAAGAGGCCGTCTCGGATCTCCGAATTTCAGTCCCGTGCGGATCTCGATCCTCTCCACGGCTTGTTTAATTACCGCAATAAAGCCCTCATCTTCAGTATATTGCAGGTGATCGCGCGTTCTCATCGCTGAAAAGACGACGGCTGAAGGCACAGGCAGTTTTTTATTCAGCAGATAGACCAGGTTCTTGGCCTTGCCTCCGATCATAGGCGCCATTTGCATCGCATCCTGATCGCTCAGCTCATCAAGTACCAGAAAATCTGCGCATGGTTCTTCGTCCGGATTATCCGACATCTGCAGAAGTACATCGGGCTGCGATTCAATTCGGGAGCGGCATTTCTTTATCAGGACTTCTATGAAGCGGTCCGTCTCTGTAAACCCGGCGATACCGCTGATCATGTTGCGAATGATTACATCGGCTGCCCTGTCTATGTAATCGTCGGTTCCTGTGTCGAGACGCCTCAGGTATTCCGGCGCATCGCCCCTCGGAAAGGACTTAAGTATTTCGGTCAGAGGGGCGTGTAATTGGCGCGTCACCGAATCGACCATCCAGGTCAGTTCCTTCTGCCAGACCCTCAGCAGGTCGATAAATTGCGAAACATGAAGGGCGTCGGCTTTTATCACCGCAAGCACTTCGGTGATCTGAAAGTTTTCCATGTCATGGACTTTTGCCAATTCGTTCATGGTATCGAGGCACTTTATCCAGCGGCGGAAATCATCGTTCGTGAGATCATTTTGCAATCGGTCGGATTCCTGGATAATTCCTTCAAATAGAACAGCCATACTGTTCTCGGTCCGTAATATCCCTGAAAGGGCATCGAACTTGGCTTCGTGGTAGGTGCCGAGGACTGATGGAATGCCGAAGGCAATATGTCTCTTGAAAAAGAGGTTTTCCTCAGGGACGGTCTTTTCGGATGAGACAAGCACTTCCTTCAGCGTCTTGATTCGGTCGATGTCTTCGGACAGCTGAAGGATGTTATCTTTCTTTATGCTGTCATTGTTGACCAGGGTATACTTCTTTACAATCTCCCGGTAAATCCTGCAGATGAGCGCAATCTTCCGGCTGATCTCATTCGATTGTTCATCAGGACCACTAATACTTTCGACGACGCTGTCCGGCAGCGAAAGGAGCTTATCGAAGTGGGGCCCGCTATCATCAAGCACCCCGAGCGAATTGAAGGTAGTTCGTATCGCCTGTGAGTATGCCGCCAAAAGATCTGTGTTCACATTGTTGTACACATCAGGGGGCACGACCTCCTTCAGGTAACTTCGATCGTTATATACCCAGGAGTTGATTATCTCTTCGACAAGTCGGATGTTATTGTTGCTTGAATTGACATGTATCTGCTTTCTCAGGAAATAGAGGATGATGTCGTCGGCCCATGAATCGATCTCGGTCGTATCGTCCCGTATCACGTTCGTGGCCCCGACTTCGTTGAAATAGACCGGGAGTTTCTTCAGTAACATGTAGTTGATCAGGAAGTTATGATTTACAGAGCCCGAGTTCAGGTATGCGGAGATATCGCGCTGGAAGAGCCTGTCGTCCGGGATGAAGACACCGCTGACATAAAGGTTGCACAATAAGCTTATCAATATATCGTCGAGCCGTCCCTTACCGGCGCCAAGTACGGCAAGGAACTTCGAGAGCCTCTCCATATGCTGCGGATTCGCAATCTCAGCCCATGTATCGCTGGAAAAGCCGGTTACCCTCGGAGAGGGGACATGGATCTGTTTGATGATGGCTGAGTATTGAAGAATAAGTCTCGCATCACCTTGCGAGATCACTGATGATGCCAATTCAGGGTCGAGAAGGATACCCGATTTTATTTCGGCGGAACATCCGTCTATTTCGGTCAGTATGGTTTCGCATAAAGCCATCATATTGAGCGATATCAGTATCTTTATAAAACGTGTAGTGTTCAAAAAGGCCTTTCTCAAGGCATCAGGCGAAAGTTGCGGAAAGGTCTGAAAAATAGCTCCGGAGACCTCAGTCAGGATTTCGCGGGAAGGAGGATTCACATTTCGTTCGAGAACGGCATAGAGGCGTTCTATCATACCGGAATCGTCCAGGAGCAGGGCTGTCCTTTCCCTGATGTCCCGGAACATGCCCGCATATTCGTGACGGTCGATCATCCGTTCTGCGGCATCCAGGAAGACCATGGTTTCCGACCTCTTCTTTTCGCTGCAATTCTCAAGCGCCATGAGGTCTTCACCTGTCAAGATCGAACGAAGTCTTTCCATCATGGCATCGCTTATCACAGGAGCGTTTGTAACGTGATCTCTTAGCGACTTGAGCAACTCTTTTACTGCCGCAGTGGTATCTGCACCGGGAAAGCGTTCATTAATCCGCTTAAGGATTGTTAAAGATTGATGCAGGTGGGAAGCCATATCTACCGCAGTGCTTCGGAGAACTTCCAGCCACATGTTTATTTCGGAACTTCCTTCCGGATAGGGACTGTTATCCAGGGGAAGTTCGGCCAGGGCCAGAAAGTTTGCGGCGGCCCTTCCCGACGATTCCTTTGAAGACGCGGCGCATACCCTGGCTGACCATTCGACCAAAACCCTATACCAGTCGCTGAAGACCGCGCGGTCCGCCCAATAGAGGTCTTTGGCAAAACTGTTTAACTCCTCAGAGAGTCTTCGCCAATCCCTTTTGGGCGAGAGAATGATCGAAATAATCTCTTCGGCCCTCTTGAGCAGTCCGGGTCTGTTACGAAGGGGGGCAACAAGCTTGTGAGGAGCAAGGTCCCTGAGGTCATCCGAGAGTTCAATGGCCGAAGTGTAAAATTCATCTGGCTTGTCCCTCTTGAGCAGAAAGGTCCCGACATGTCTGCCTTTCTGGACGACATCGATCTGAAGGTTTTTGGCCTCACGTATGCGGATGGCGTCCACCTTGAACTCGAAGGCGCCATTCCTGAGAGCAGACCTTGAGAGATCCTTGCCTTCGTGCATGAGGCTCGAATCATAATCACCCTCCGGCATTGACAGTATGGTCCCTTTTAAGGTGACAGCGCCGCTCTCTTCAAGCATGCAGAAGTCTTTTGCTACCAGGGAAGTAATGACGCCTTTATAGGCAGTAGCGAGGGTGCCGTAAAAGTATTCGAGTCTGCAAATCTCGTTAGTATCAGTCATTTATAGGTCCGGACCAGTATGAAAGTTCTTAGTAAGAAGGTAGCTAAATACATTGTGTGTGTCAAATAGGACTATCGACAACGCATTAAGTTGAAATATTCTTCACTCTATCATAAATTCCACCGGAAAATATATGAAGGGATTTCGGGCATAAATGTAAAAGAAATAATCGCATGGGATGTAAACTGAATGATAAAAGTTATTGCAACATACTGTATAACATTGTATACTTTATTAGTTGCAAATTAACTCTGACAATATAGCTTAAAAGGGTAACGTGAGTGGCATGGTCAATTATGACGGCATCGAAGAGATGGACCACGGGCCTGATAAGAGCGATCTGCCTGAGTTCCAATCTTCCGAGATTCTGCATCCGACTTTCAAGGCGAACATAGATGAGCATTTCGGCAGTATTTACCATGTGCCCGAATCCATGCTGAACTTTATCGAGAACACCAATAGGGGCTTCTGGCAGTCCGATGCCGAAAAAAGACTGATGGAGAGGGCTTATGAGCTGAGTTCGGGAAATCTCATCATCGCAAACGAATACCTTCGTATCGCGCATGAGGGGCTTGAACAGAAAGTTATCGAGCGGACGGCTGAACTTCTGCGTGCAAACGACGATCTGATAAGTGAGATCGAAGACCGGATAAAAGCCGAAGAAGCTCTGCGACAAAGCGAGGAACGCCATCGCAGTCTCGCGGAGAAGCTGAGGCAACTGGCCTCTGAACTCTCCCTTGCGGAAGAACGCGAGCGCCGCCGCATAGCTTCCGAACTTCACGATTCGATCGTTCAGACACTAGTGTTCTCCAAATTCAAGATCGAAACGATCATAAAAGCCCTGCTTGGTACCAGCCTGGAGGGTTCCCTGAATGAGATACATGCCCATATCAAAAAAAGCGTGCAGGACCTGCGAACACTGATATTCGACATCAGTCCTCCAGTGCTGTATGACTTCGGACTTGAACCTGCCCTTGAAACTCTCGCGCTCCAGATTCAACAGAGACACGGGATTAAACTATCATTTCATGACGACGAGAGCGAAAAAAAACTTCACAATGACCTCAAGGTCCTTCTTTATCATGCCGTGCGTGAATTGCTTGTCAATATGGTGAAACATGCCGTGGCAAATAACGGATCAATAGAGACAAGGAAGGAAGATAAGTCTATAGCGATAATCGTCGAGGATGACGGTATCGGGTTTGCGCCCTCGACAGTGTCCTGCGCCGACGATAAAAAGGCGTGCTTTGGTCTTTTTAATATTCGGGAGCGGCTGGGACATTTTGGCGGTCGGATGCAGATCGATTCTGCTCCCGGCAGGGGCTCTCGCTTTATACTTACAGCGCCACTTGAAAGCAATAGTACAGAGCCATGAAGATCAGGTTGCTTCTTACCGAGGACCACAGGGTCATGAGAGACGGACTGAAGACCCTTCTTGATCAGCAGGAGGGTATCGAAGTTGTGGGCACGGCCGACAACGGCAGGATGGCTGTCAAAATGGCGCTGGACCTCAAGCCTAGCGTGGTTGTCATGGATGTAGCTATGCCGCAACTTAATGGCATAGAAGCGACGAGACAGATCGTCGGGAAATGCCGGGACACAAAGGTGCTTATTCTTTCTATGCATTCCGACAGGCATTTTGTAATGGGTGCCGTCAATGCGGGTGCTTCGGGATATCTGTTGAAAGACTGCTCCTTTGACGAACTTCTCAAGGCTATTCGTACTGTGGCAGACGGAAAGAGCTTTTTCAGCCCGGATGTGGCAGGAAATATCATCAGCGAATGCATGAGCGGGACCGGGTATGAAGCGTGCGCTGTCAGAAAGCTGACTGCCAGAGAAAGGGAAGTTCTTCAGCTGCTGGCAGAAGGTAAGTCTACTGTGCAGATGGCGGCAATACTCGACCTGCACGAAAGGACCATAGATGTGCATCGGCACAAAATTATGAAGAAACTTGATATCCACAATGTAGCAGGACTTACCAAATACGCCGTCCGCGAAGGGTTGACCGCGCTCTAAGCAGAGCTCCCATTTATTGAAAGGAGAAAGGAGATGCATATGACAAAAGGAATAGCACTGACTATTGGACTGAACGCAGTAGATCCGAAGCACTACGGGGGATGGGATGGTGTGTTGAATGCCTGTGAGGCAGATGCGGCTGACATGGCGGATATCGCCAAATCGAAAGGGTTTGCAGTGAACCCAATGCTCACAAAGGCGGCGACTCGCGCACGGGTGATTAGTGAGATGACGAAGGCGGCAGCGACTTTGACGACCGGTGATATTTTCATGGTGAGTTATTCGGGACACGGCGGGCAGCTTCCAGATCTGAATAACGATGAGGACGATTCACAGGACGAGACATGGTGTCTCTATGACGGCGAGATTGTTGATGACGAGATCTACGGCCTTTATGGCAAGTTTGCCAAGGGAGTTCGCATCCTCGTCTTGTCCGACAGCTGCCACAGCGGCACAGTCACGAAGGCTGCCTATTATCAGGGGACCATGGCCATGCGCTCAGCCGCCCTTGGTTCTGCGAAGATCAGATACAGGTGCATGCCCCCGGAAGCGGCCCTCCGGACATACCGCATGAACAAGGCTTTTTACGATAACATTCTCAAAAAAGCGCAGCTCAAGGATTCTCCTGAGGAGGTCAAGGCGTCTGTCCTGCTGATCTCGGGCTGCCAGGACAACCAGTTTTCACAGGATGGTGACTTCAACGGTCTCTTTACCGCAAATGTGCTCCGGACATGGAATAGCGGCAAATTCAAGAAGGGCTACAAGTCATTCCATAAGGCAATCCTCAGCAAGATGCCGCCGGATCAGACGCCCAATTATTTCTGGGCAGGAGCCCATGACAAGGCCTTTGAGAAACAGACGCCGTTTACCATTTAGATGAGGACTGCATATTGTGAGCCAATTGAATAATGACCTTCTGAAATTTTTCACAGACCATTACAAACCCGGGGCGGTCGGACTTGTGGGGACTAATGATGCACTCGGCCTTGCGATAAGGGAGGCACAATCCTCCGTGACCGCTGACGGGAATCCGTCCCGATGGTCGCATTGCTTCATTATTGGTGACTTAAGGCCTGACAAGAGAGGCCCGGGAAACACCAGGACAAAGAGCCCCTATATTTTTGAGAGCGATCTGAAAGTTAAGATATTCGAACCGCAACTCAGGAATGGCGCACAGGAAAACTGGATCGGAAAGTGGTGCACCGGCAAGGTAGAATACGCGGCGGTACTGGATTTCGGGCTTTCCGGTGATGATGTGGAAAATGTCCTCGCGAGCGCACTTCAGCTCGTTGATGAACAAGTGCTGTACCCGATCCAGGAACTGCTCGGGACGTGGCTGGCGATAGTCACAAACAGGCGATGGAAGGAGAATCCGATCGACGACCCTCATGCGATGTATTGCAGCGCCTTCGTCAGATACTGTTATAAAGACGCAGCAGAAGATTTTCTCGGCGACGACATCAGCGTATCCAATACAGCGCCGGAGGATATAGGGCGCGCAGGATCGGAAAGGGGTTCTGTCGCGATCTATAAAGCATCATGAAAAATTAGAATCTTGAATTTACCGACTCTAATCGTGTAATATCCTGACGGGGAAGGGTATCTCTATAGAGGGATGGATTAACGAAGTTGATGACAATTGCTTCGTTGTTGGCGCTTTGCGCTTTCGTTGCGTATATCAGTATCGGCATATACGCAGTCAGAGCACGCTATAAATCGATATCCTCCGTAATATTTCTCCTTTTCTCTCTGGTTCTCGGCCTCTGGGCATTGTCCTATTTCGAGCTTTCCTTTTCTCCGAACGGACCTTATCGCCTTTTGTGGTTCTGTCTTGCCGCCACCGGATGGACTCTTTTGCCGGCTGCGCTGCTCAATTTTTCTCTGTCGCTCAAGGACGACATTCATTCCGGAAAGCCGGTCTTTTTGTTGGCCTATCTGCCCGCCTGCCTTTTCATTTATGAGGGATTGGCCGATAAATTAGCATCGCCGACCGGGCTGGTCAACGAGGGATTCGCATGGGGCGCCGGGCCTGCTAATGATCCAGTGTGGTTCTGGTCGTTTACCGTCTATTTTGCACTATATATCAGCGCATCGGCACTATTCTTGTTCGTCTCGATCAACGGAAGGTTGCCGCGAAATAAAGTCCGCTATGCCCGATTGGCGTCTTTCGCAGCTTTTCCCGTCTTTGCTATTGTTATTGCAGCCGATGTCGCCCGGTATCAGCTGAATCTGCAGTTTTTCCCTCCGATATCACCACTCTTTGTAATGCCGTGGTTTATGCTGATTCAGTATGCAGAATCCAGGCCCAAGCCGTCTGACTTGTCCCCACTGCTGGCGGCGCAAGATATAATTCATAGCATGAATGATCTCCTTATAATTGCTGATAATGACGGAAAGATCAGGCATGTGAACAGCAGGGTCCTCGATCTGTTTGAGTATGAAGAGGAGGATCTGGCAGGCAGCCATATCGGAGATCTGGTCGCCGATGAGGAATTCGTCAGGAAAACATTTATCAAGATCAGGCATAAGCTCTTCCATAGAGGTGAAATCAGCTTGACTTGCAGGATGAAGAACAGCAATTTGATACCGCTCACAGTTACCGGTTTCCCGGTAAGCGACGACAACGGGCAAGTTGTCGGGGTCGCCCTTGTCGGATGCAAGGCAGTTTCGCTCCGGCAGGAGATGGAGCCTGTTGGCGAGCCGGGTAAAGGCGCTGCTGACGACCCTTTATCGGGGGAGGGAGAGTTCAGGGCCACTGACGAAAAATTCCGCAGCCTTGTCGAACAGTCCCTTGTCGGAATTTTCATGGTCAGGGACGATAAATTCATGTATGTCAATCCCAAGATGGCGGAAATATTCGGGTACTGCCAGGAGGAGTTGACATGCAATATCCCGTTACTCGACATCATTGACCAAAGAGACCGGAACCGCGTTGCTGAAAAGATAGAGATGATTGCAAGCGGCGAAAAAAAGAGCCTTCAGTTCACCTTCAGCGGCAGGCAGAAGGACGGCAGTATTATTGATGTCGAAACATATGGAACGATTACCGATTATGACGGCGGGAAGGCTGTCATAGGGTCGCTTCATGAAATCACGGAGCGCAAGCTGATGGAGGAGGCCATACGCCATCAGGCATATCACGACTCATTGACGAGCCTCCCAAACCGTATCCTGTTTAATGACCGGCTCGTTACAGCTATCGCCAAGGCGCACAGGGACAAGCTGAAGCTTGCCGTAATGTTTCTCGATCTCGACCGCTTCAAGAATATCAACGACACACTGGGTCACACCGTAGGGGACATGCTTTTACAGAGCATTGCGGGGCTGCTTCGCGACTGTCTGAGGGAGAGCGACACGGTGGCCCGTCTTGGCGGAGACGAGTACACGATCCTTCTGTCGCAGATAAACGACGAAACAGATGCGTTGAGTGTCGCACAAAAGATACTCTCTGCGGTCAACCAGAAATGGGTGCTCGACGGTCACCGGCTGCACCTTACTACCAGTATAGGTATCAGCATTTATCCCAATGACGGAAATGATGCGGAAACCCTTATCAGGAAAGCGGACACGGCCATGTACCATGTGAAGGCCATGGGGGGTAATGCATTCAGGGTCTATGATTCGTCGCTTGACGAAGGCAGCACGGAGCAGGCACGGCTCGAATCAGACCTCCGAGTGGCACTTGAAAATGGCGAACTGCAGATCTGTTATCAGCCCCAGGTGGACATCTTATCAAAAAGGGTCACGGGTGTGGAGGCGTTGCTCCGCTGGAACCACCCTGAGCTGGGACTGCTGCAGCCCAAACAGTTCATCCATCTTGCCGAAAAAACAGGGCTCATTGTTCCCATAGGCGAATGGGTGCTGCGCATGGCCTGTCTGCAAGCAAAGGCATGGGACAACAATGGTTTCGCATCCCTCCATATCGCAGT
>JBGOVD010000010.1:0-15349 GCA_041477935.1 Dissulfurispiraceae bacterium
AGGGCAAGGACAACGATGCATATGATCGTAACGATGTTGAGAACGGCGGGCGCCAATGCCGGTATAAAGAAAACGCCCCGCGTATTGAGAGCACCCATCACAACAGACGCAAGGCTTATGAAGAGCAGGAACGGGAACATGATGCGGGTCATGAGTACCGCTGAAGCAAACTTTTCGGAGCCTGAATCCCACCCCAGTGCAATGACCTTCACAATCGCAGGCGCGAAAATGATCCCGGCTATGCAAAGCGCTCCAACGGCAACAAGGAGAAAGAGAAAGGTCGCTCGCACAAGGCGGTTCGCCTCGTCATTACCCTTTTTCGTCTGGTATTCTGTCAGTACCGGGACGAAGGCCGACGACATCGACCCCTCCGCAAAGAGTTCCCTGAGAAGGTTCGGAATGCGGAAGGCGACAAAAAAAACGTCTGACGTTCCGGTCGCTCCAAAGAAACGCGCAAGAATCATGTCGCGGACAAAACCGAGAATGCGGCTTATGAAGGTGGCAACGGACATCACGCCCGCCGCCCGCGCTATCTTACCTTTTGAACTCATGCACTGCTTCCCTTGCGGTGGCGCATAAACTCAATGACGCTTGGCAAGAACGATACAATGATGATCCCGAATATCACAAGAGTAAGGTTCTTTTTTATGACAGGGATATTCCCGAACAAGTAGCCGCCCAGCAGGAATGTAGTTATCCATGCGACGCAGCCCACAACATTGTACACTGTAAAACGCCGGTAGTCCATCCGGCCTATTCCGGCCACAAAAGGCGCAAATGTCCTTATGATGGGCAGGAAGCGCGCGATGACAATAGTTTTGGCTCCATGCTTTTCATAAAAGCCATGCGTGCGTTCCAGATACTCTTTTTTAAGAAACCAGACATCCTTCTGAAAAACCTTGGGGCCGACGAAGCGGCCTATATGGTAGTTGACCAAATTCCCCGCCGTTGCAGCCACGCAAAGCAGGGCATATGCCATCACGGGATCGAGGTCGCCTCTCGCCGCAAAGGCGCCAACCACGAAGAGAAGCGAGTCACCCGGCAGTATCGGAGTGACAACCAGCCCCGTTTCACAAAAAATGACTAAAAAGAGGATAGCGTATGTAAACCCGCCAAATTGCTGAAGCACCGCACCGAAATGCTTGTCGAGATTCAGAAAAAGATCGATGATCGAGGCAAACAGTTCCATTCCACTCCCTAAATGTATAGAATCTGTAATTATAGCGGAAATTAAACGACAATGTCGTTCTCCCTGTGCTAAGATGAGAATAAGAAGGCACCGGATTTTCCCCTTTCAACCATGGCAGATTTCAAGAAAATAAGAGAAGCTATTAATGTCCTTTTCACATATAAGGAGCAGAAAAGGCTCGACCTATTTGCGGCCCTTCCGTCAGTAAAGAAATTCTTCCTGAACCGGCGCAATCTTTTCTATATCCGCTCCTTCGGCGATGTCGCATTTACAGCCATCATCCTTATGGGACTTTTCGGCCCGCAGGATGCCTCCAGAAATATCTCTCTTTTTCTCGCCTGGGGGATATGGTGGACAAGCGTCGTGCTTAGCTGGTTCATAGTAGGCAAATTCTGGTGCGGTATCTGTCCTTTTCCGGGCATCGGCCGCCTGCTTCAAAAGATGAACTTGAGCCTCAACCTTGAACCGTCGCCGTTCGTCAAAAAGTATAGCCTCCATTTTTCGGTCTTCCTTTTTGCCGCCATTATCTGGTCCGAATCGGTGACGAATATGAAAAGCTGGCCCATGGGAACGTCCTTCCTGCTTTTAAGCATCCTCTTTGGAGCTACGCTACTCGGGGCGATTTACAAAGGACAGGCGTGGTGCCGCCATTTGTGCCCTCTCGGAAAGATAATCGGCGCAGCCGCTACTATCTCGATACTCGAACTGAGACCCGACCACGCAAAGTGCAAGACATGCAAGACCTTCTCATGCAAGAAGGGAACCGATGGCGCCGCTGGATGCCCCATAAATCTCGGCGCCTTCAACATCAGGAACAATGTCGACTGCCTGATGTGCGGTCGCTGCGTGTCCCTGTGCGACAAGGGCTCACCGCGCCTGAACCTCAGAAACCCCTTTGTAGAACTTATCCTCAACAAGGGACGCTATCTCACCTGCTCGTACATAATCCCATTTCTGATGGGCTCTCAGCTGGCTCGCTTCGTACAGCACGCGGACTGGTACAAACGAGCCGAAGCGGCGCTATTTGATTCAAATACCATAACTTTTACCTTCCTGCTGGCCCTGGGATTCGGACTATTTATCTTTATTCAGAAGGCGGGGGCCCGGCTCTTCGGCATAACTGAAGACCCCTCCTTCGGTAAATTCTCGCCGATGGTACCGGTCATCGTGCCGATGGCGTTTACCGGCGAATTGGTCTACCGCCTCGATTATTTTCTGGCAACCATAGGAAGCTTCTTGCCGACATTCGGCCGACAATTCGGAATCAATCTTGAAGGGCTGTACTTTTCCGTCCCGCGACCTGTAGTTTACTGGATTTGCCTTGTATCTCTCGCCATGGGGACTGCCTCCAGCGCCTATGTGCTTCACATCTTCAACACGCGGGATTTCGAGGGGTTAATTGAGAAAAAGAGATACTATGCCCTTCACGGACTCGTATTGCTGATTTTCACGGCCTATGCGGTTTTGTTCGGAAACTATATCTCTTCCTGAAATCTTCCGACAAATATCCTGTCGATACCGGCGTAGTCCTTAACAAAGCAGATGTCTTTGAACCCGTCATCTGTGGCGAGTTTGCGGATATCTTCTGCCTGCTCGAAACCTATCTCGAGAATTACAAAGCCGTCTTTTTTTAGGTGTTGAGGCGCTTCCTGCAAGATTCTCCGATAAAAATCGAGGCCGTCTTTGCCCCCATCAAGTGCATCGATAGGTTCGTAGGCGATCTCCTTTTGGAGGCCGGGGATGTCTGCCCTTCTGATATAGGGCGGGTTCGAGATGATGCAGTCGAAACGGACATTCTCACTGAGCGGTCCTAAGAGATCTCCTTCAATGAAAGAAGCGTTTCCGATTCCATGGTATTCCGCATTTCGTTTCGCGTATTGCAGTGCCGCTGACGACTTGTCGATGCCGTATACATCGGCATGGGAAAATGATTTGGCGATGGCGAGCGCTATGCATCCACTGCCGGTGCAGAGATCGAGAATCGAAAGTCCTGCCGGACAAGACTCCGCATCGTCCCTACACCCGCTTATCATCCTTATCAGCCTGATAGCTTCCTCTACCAGCAATTCCGTCTCGGGTCTCGGGATTAGTACGCCTTTGCCGACATGGATTCTAAGGCCCCAGAAATCGACATGGCCGATTATATATTGTATTGGTTCGCCATGTACGCGCCTGGTCGCCAGAGAGTCGATTTTTTCCGATATCGTATCACTGATCTCAGGTGGAGAGGAATGGAGTTTGGTCCTGCTAATCCGCAGAATTTCGGTAAGGAGGAGTGCCGCTTCCCTGGCCGCTTCTTCGATACCTTCTCTTTCGAAAAGCCGTGCCAGTTCCTTCAGCTTCTCTAAAGCCGTCACAGCTCTTTAAGTTTCTCTGCCTGGTAATGAGTAGCTAAGCTGTCGATCATCTCGTCCAGAGCGCCTTCGAGCACCTGCTCCAGTTTATGAAGGGTGAGGCCGATGCGGTGGTCCGTGACTCTGTTCTGCGGATAATTATAGGTCCGGATGCGTTCGCTTCTGTCGCCGGTGCCGACCTGTGACTTTCTGTCCTGGGCGCGTTCCTTATCTTTCTTTTCGATCTCGAGTTCATAAAGACGGGACCGCAGTACCTTCATGGCCTTTTCGCGGTTCTTGATCTGAGACCTTTCATCCTGGCACTGCACAACCGTATTGGTGGGCACATGTGTGATGCGGACGGCTGAATATGTGGTATTAACTCCCTGTCCGCCGGGACCGGAAGCGCAAAACGTATCTATTCGCAGGTCCTTCTCCTCGACCTTGATATCCACTTCTTCGGCTTCGGGAAGCACCGCCACAGTGGCCGCGGAGGTATGGATGCGGCCAGATGCCTCGGTTGCAGGAACACGCTGCACTCTGTGAACACCACTTTCGTACTTCAATCGGCTATAAGCGCTCTTACCGATTATACTGGCGACGATCTCTTTCAAACCGCCAAGCCCGGTGGGATTGGAATCGATCACTTCGATCTTCCAGCGGCGCGCTTCGGCATATTTCGAATACATCCTGAAGAGCGATGCCGCAAAGAGGGCCGCCTCTTCTCCGCCGGTGCCGCCTCTTATTTCGAGGATAACGTTGCGATCATCGCGCGGGTCCTTGGGCAGGAGCATAAACTTAAGCTCCTCTTCGAGTATGGTCTTCTTTTTCTTAAGCTCTTCGAGTTCTTCGCGTGCAAGGTCTCTCAGCTCGCCGTCGCTGCCCTTGATCATCTCTTCGGCGTCCCCGAGCTCGCTTAACACTTTTTTGTATTCCTGTATTTTCTCGTAGATTGGCCGAAGGTCAGATTGCTCCTTTGAATACTTCTGGTATTCGAGGTTATTTGAGAGCACCTCGGGGTCACTGAGCGTGGTGTTAATTTGGTCGTACTTCTGTTCTATAGTCAGGAGCTTCTCTAACATTGCCCGCATCCTTCCTTAACATTTTGATCCAGCTTCAGGACCTCATTCAGTGCGGCAATGGCAACCTCGATCTGGGAGTCGTCGGGCTCATACGCCGTCATCCTCTGCAGCATCAGGCCTGGATAGATAATAATACCCATAAGCGGGTGATCTTTCAGTTTCGCCGAAAGCTTCAGTGTCTCAAACGATACACCGGCGATCACCGGGAGAAGGAATATACGGGCGACGAGTTTCTGAAAAAAAGACCATTCCTGCGGGATGAACATAAAAGTGACGATGCTGATAACCATTACGATCAGCAGAAAACTTGTGCCGCAGCGGGGATGGTATGGTTTGTACTTTCTGGCATTCTCGACCGTACATTCCTCTCCGGCTTCGAAGGCATATATGACCTTATGTTCAGCACCGTGGTATTCGAATATCCGCTTCATTTCCTTCCAAAAGCCGATAGCATATACATAGAGAAGGAAAATACAGACCCTCGTTATTCCATCGATCATGTTAAAGAGAAGAGAACTCTTCGCGACACCGCCATAAAGGTTTCCGACAAATGTCGCAATAAGCAGGGGGAGGAATTTGAAAAGGGCTATAGCAAAAATGAGTGCCAGCGCTATGGACATCCCGATGGCCCAGGTACTAATAGGCTTTTCACTCTTGTCTTCGCCCTCTCTGTAAGCTACGCTCCCGGAAAATTCTATTGCCTTGACGCCGACAATCATCGCCTGCAGCAAAGCCACTCCTCCCCTGATAAAGGGAAGTTTGGATATCGGATTTGATTTCTTTGACCTGACGGTCTTGAAGTTGATCTCGCCCTTTGGGTCACGAACCGCGACGCTCCATCCCGCAGGGGATTTCATCATCACCCCTTCAATAACCGCCTGACCGCCCACTGTTTTCATTATATTATCTATCCTCTTGAATTTAAACGCATTTTAATCAATAAAAAAGGGTTAGAATTTAGAGGTCCTCTAATCCCTAACCCTGAGACCGTACAACGGCAGCTACTTTTTCGCGTATTTCTTCTTGAACTTCTCGACCCTGCCCTCTGCATCCATGAGCTTCTCGCGTCCGGTAAAGAACGGATGACATTTCGAGCAGATGTCAACCTTGACGGCATTTACGGTCGAGCGTGTTTCAAAGCTCTCACCGCATGCGCAAGATATCTTGCTTTCTTTATAATTGGGATGTATCTTCTCTTTCAACTTCATGCCTCCTGACGATGTTATTCGAATTAATATTATACTTAATAGTCGGTCAACTTATCAAGATCCGGCAGTATCCCCTTTAGAAGTTGTGTCATTCGCCCGTGATATTTTCTTTTCTACCAGTTTCGCAACTACTATTCCCAAAAATGCCCCGGCCAGCACATCGGCGGGAAAATGAGAGGTACCGTCGATCCTGGCTAGCCCTTCGAGCACGGCAAAAATATAGAATGGAATCCAATACCTTGGATAGTATCGGGATAGAATAGCAGCCAGGCAGAAGGCCATGGCAGAATGCCCTGATGGGAAAGAGTCATATCCGCCCCGCAGCGATGGGCCTATCATTATCAAGCTGTCTGATACCCTGGGTCTCGCCCTGCCGATCATATGCTTGATTATCTGGACGCTGATACCTGAGGCCGCAAGACCTATTAAAAGCGATTCCCCGATATCCCGAAACCTTTGATTAACGTATCGACCGTACAGATAAACCAGGATTGCGCCGACGATCATAGTCGTACCGTGGGCAGCGTAATACATCACTTTGTCAGCCGCTCTCAACAGCCGATCGATATCAGGGTTGACCTTGTGAAACTCCCTGATCCAGGTGAGAACGGGCTCATCAGCATAAATAAGCGCGAGCGGCACTAACACCGCGACGAATATAAGTATATTAGTCTTTTTCGAGAATCGCATATCCCTTGTCCGCATCTCGCACGACCAGGCCGAGTTGCTTCAACTGTTCAACGTCCTTAGTCTTAGCGATCACGATTCTTCCTTTCCCTTCCACAATCAGTTTCTGAAGCGTGTCGATTCCACCTGATGCAGCAACCTTATGCCCTGAATAAAAGACAATGCTTGGCTTATTGAGGCCATAGGTAATAATACGCTCATCACGGCCTGCTCTTTCTTTTCCATACAGGCTGTATTTATGCAGGGTGCCCTGAAGATAGTCGCTCGCCATAGGCAGCGCTGTTACGACCAGAGTCATTAAAAAGAGAAACATAACTGAAAACATCGCTCCGTACAAAGGGCGCATCTTAATAAAGGAATAGCAACATAAGGCAGTCATGGCAAGCGCAATAGCCGCTGCTATCGGCATCCATCCCGTCGCCGTAATCCCTTTTTGCGCGAGATATGGCGGCAATAAGACAAACGCCAGCCCTGTTGCTGTCGAGACCAACCCGATAAAGCCCCATGCAGCGCGCTTCCATTTAAGTCCCTCTTCCGTCATGCCTGCGGCAACGAGAATAGATGCGGCGGGTATGGCAGAGAGGATGTAGTCCGGAAGCTTGGTCGTAGCAAAAGAGAAGAAAACTACGATAAAGGTCATCCATATGCCAGCGAATAGAAGCAGCGGGTCTTTTTCTTTGAATATCTTTCTGATGCCGGCAGGTAAAAATGCTACCCACGGGAAAAGTCCTGCAACAAGGGCCGCGAGGTAATAATAGACAGGGCCTTTATGCCCCGATATCACCTCGGTATATCTTTTGAAATGGTGTTTTATGAAAAATTGCTCGATGAATTCGTCGCCTTTAATAGCATACTCGGCCGCGTACCACGGCACACCAATGACCAGGAAAAGAATCGCAGCCTTGAAATTGATCATCTTCCTGACTCCGCCTATGCCTTCAGTCACCAAAAGGAAAATGAGTGGTATGGCAACAGGGAAAACGATCCCGATGAGTCCTTTGGTGAGAAAAGCCAATGCCGAAAATGCGTAGAACCCATAAATATAACGCCTGTCCTGCTTGAGAGAAAGATAAAAGCAGAACAACGACAGTGTGATGAAGAGTGTCAAGACCATGTCGGTAACCGCAGAACGGGAATAAATAAGATAATATATGCTCAGCACCATCGACAGCACGGCGTATACTGCCTTCGAAAGGTCATAGAATTGCCGCACAAAGAGGAAGAGCGCTGCGGCAAGAAGGCATCCGGCTAGTGCAGACGGGAACCTCGCTCCGAATTCGTTGATTCCGAATATTTTGTATGACAGGGCCATCATCCAGTAAAAGAATATCGGCTTGTCATACCGGACATCACCGTTATAGGTAGTGGTAATATAGTCCCCGCTTTCGACCATCTCTTTCGTCGCCTCGGCAAATACAGCCTCGTCTACATCAAACAGAAATACAGAGCCCAGCCGAAAAAGCGAAACGAAAAGCACAACGGCAAAGACGAGAAAGACAATATTTGATTTCTTCATGAAAAGATAAGAAGGCTCTCCTTCGGAAGTATAGGCAGTTATTATAATGGTTTCGCGGCTGAAAAGTAACCAGTAGAGAGCTCAAACCTTCAAACTTCTCTCGGCTCGACCAGTAGCCTGATCCCTTCGATTACTTTCTTGATTCTTGTCGACGACAGAGAACCCATCTTTTCAGCAAGGTCCGCTTTATCAACAGTAACAAGCTGGGATATATTGACGACGCTGTCCTTGGGAAGATTCGCTTCACCTTTTTTAAGCAGCACATTGCCCGGCGCCGCCGCTCTCTTCAGGTTGGAGGTCAGGGCACAAACAACAACGGTGCCTATCCTGCTCTCATTGAAGATATTATTCTGCACGACGACATGCGGATGCCTGTAGCCGGGCGCGGAACCACCCGGATCGCCAAGATCGATCCAATAGATATCGCCCTGCCTTATCTTCAATACTCTTCCCTCACGGCTTTCCGGGCATAATATCTCTTGCTCTTCTCTCCGGCTGTTTTCTCCCCGGCAGATTCTCCTGCCGCGTATACCTCGTTTAAGTCGGACAGCATCTTTCTTGATTCGATCTTCCTGAAAAAGTCTTTCACTGCCAGTGCAAATACTTCGCTTCTCGAATACTTATGGTCCCTGGCGTAATTATCAACTTCCTTGAATAGATCATCGGGAATGGAAATAGCAGTTTTCATACTTTAATGATACTCTCTGGTAATACTTATGTCAATACCACTATTGGCATGCTCAGACCAACATTTCTCATTACGGCAGACATGCTGTCGTAAAAAAAACCGGCAGAGTTTCCTCTGCCGGCCTTTGAACTGATTGAACTGTTATCTGCCGTACTTGATCAGGATCGGAGCGATTAGCAGAGCCACGATGTTGATAACCTTGATCATCGGGTTGATAGCCGGGCCTGCTGTATCCTTGTACGGGTCGCCGACAGTATCGCCGGTGACGGCAGCTTTGTGTCCATCGCTGCCTTTCTTATGTACAACACCCTTATCATCGGTGACGCCGTCTTCAAAGGCTTTCTTGCCGTTGTCCCACGCGCCGCCGCCGCTTGTCATGGCGATGGCCTGGAAGAGCCCAGTTAGGATACAGCCGATGAGCATGCCGCCGAGTGCTTCCTTGCCGAGGATAAAGCCGACAAGGATCGGTGCTACAACCGGAATCAGCGCAGGTAACATCATCTCCCTGATGGCTGACTTGGTTACGATGTCAACGCACTTTCCGTATTCCGGCTTTCCGGTGCCTTCCATAATGCCCGGAATTTCTTTGAACTGTCTGCGGACCTCGACAACAACGCCGCCCGCAGCTCTACCGACTGCCAGCATGAGCAGGCCGCCGTAATAGTACGGGATAAGGCCGCCGAGAAATAGACCAGCGATGATCATCGGGTTCGACAGATCGAAAGATATTGAGCCCGCTGGAAATGAACGTGAATACTCGGCAAACAGAACGAGCGCCGCAAGAGCCGCAGAGCCGATGGCATAACCCTTCGTAACAGCCTTGGTGGTGTTGCCGACTGCATCAAGCGGGTCGGTGATTGCACGCACGCTCTCCGGAAGGTGTGCCATTTCAGCAATACCGCCGGCGTTGTCCGTGATCGGACCATAAGAGTCAATCGCAACCACAATCCCTGTCATCGAGAGCATCGAGACAGCTGAGAGTGCTATGGCAAAAAGACCGACGCCTGGATTACCGGAAAAACCGCCGCCGAGGTAATAGGCCCCTAGGATAGATGCAACGATCGTCAGGGCAGGAAGCGCAGTCGCTTCCATACTCATTGCGAGACCGGCGATAACGTTCGTGCCGTGGCCGGTGAGGCTGGCCTTGGCGATAATCTGCACTGGACGGTATTCCTTCGCAGTGTAGTACTCAGTGATCCAGACTATGAGACCGGTGAGGACCAGACCGATAACTGCGGTGAAAAATACGCTGCTGACGCTCATCACCTTTTCCGCCGCCGGCAGGAGTGTGAAGAACCATGTCGTTGCGAAATAGAACACGATAGCTGCAAGGATACCGGCAACAGCCAATCCCTTGTAGAGAGCGCCCATGATGTAATCGCTGTTCTTACCCATTCTTACGGCGTAGGTGCCGATAATCGAGGCAATAATTGAGATACCGCCGAGCATCATCGGGAACTCAACCCAGAGGCTTGCTGCGCCAAAAACGGTCTTTGCGAGCAGCATTGCTGCAACAAGGGTAACCGTGTAGGTTTCATACAAGTCAGCTGCCATACCGGCGCAGTCACCGACGTTGTCACCGACGTTGTCGGCAATAACTGCGGGGTTGCGCGGATCGTCTTCCGGGATACCGGCTTCGACTTTACCGACGAGGTCAGCTCCTACGTCCGCAGCCTTGGTGTAAATACCACCTGCGATACGGGCAAAGACCGACATGAGCGAGCAGCCGAAGCCGAGGCCGATCAGGGCATGGAACGCTGTGTCAATATCAACTGACGCTTTGGCGACCATATAAAAGATGGCGAGGCCGAGCAGGGCGAGGCCAACGACCATGACGCCGGTGACAGAACCGCCCTTGAATGCGACCGAAAGAGCCGGCCCAAGTCCTTTCTTGGCAGCTTCCGCGGTGCGTACGTTCGACATAACGCAAACCACCATGCCGAAGTATCCCGCGAACGCAG
This sequence comes from Dissulfurispiraceae bacterium, assembly GCA_041477935.1. Taxonomy (GTDB): domain Bacteria; phylum Nitrospirota; class Thermodesulfovibrionia; order Thermodesulfovibrionales; family Dissulfurispiraceae; genus Fen-1308. Next base: position 10,665 of record JBGOVD010000010.1, read on the forward strand.
AGCCGGCAGTACCAATAATGAATCCAAGCGCCGTCCACATGCCGAGTGCAACAAAGAGAAGAACAAACATTACAACGGCGACCATCGCAACGGCCTTGTACTCTCTGGCAAGGAACGCTTGTGCGCCTTCCTTGACTGCATCGGATATCTCGATCATTTTCGGAGATCCGGTCGGCTGACTGGCAACCCATGCTTTGGTGACGAATGAATAAACAATTCCTAATGCACCGCAAATAAGGGCAAAAATAAGTATTGGTGTCATCCCTTCTTTTTCCTCCTTTGATTTTTGTTTATAAATTTAAGAACGCCGACTGCTGACATGTACTCTCTACTGTCCCCCTCCCTTCACCTCCTTTGATAAACTTTAGCTCCCCGCTAGGATAACCATTTATACGGAAACTGAGCAACCTCGCAAATCCTGTTAATCTCTCTGGCTGTGGCGCGCGAAGACCATTGCCGTGGTCCGGTAAATCATATGAGCCATCTTCGAAAACGGCGCATATGCGAACAGGACGAAGATAAAGACCAGATGCGCGAAATACGATATATAAGCCAGGACAGGAAGATTCGCCAGCCTTATCACTTCGGCTAGTATACCTGTAACGCATGTGCCAAAGATAATGACGATCAAAAGCCAATCGAAATAACTGCCAAGCCCGGCCTTTGCCTGGTTCTTCATGCGGTTCGTTATCATGTATGTGATACCGACGAGAAGGCCTATGGCGCTTGAATTGCCGATGAGCTTGAGTATATTGGTCTGCGGATACGGCATCTCCCACTTCAGTCCATAGACGTAGAAAACGCCGAGGGATGTCGTAATCGCCAGCCCTATGAAGGAATAGAAGACTAACAGATGTGAAATCTTCCTTTCCTTGGCCACGCCGCAAGCACTGAATTTTTTGTGCGTAAATATGTCAATAAGCGTGCCCGTGACACTCTTGACAATATCGCCTCCGTCAACCCCGCCGGCATTTGCCGCCATCGCCGACCAATATTTAGTTATGGCAAGAAGGAAGACGAGCGCCGCAAATCCCGCTGTCGGTACCATAATCAAATCGACGTAGATATCAGGTATGAACTCTGGGAAAGCTATAACACCATGTTCATTCAGTGATATCGCGGTAAGATCAAGATGTCCAATTGCGCCGAGAACGACAAGAAAGATCGCAACGGGAATTGCGAAGAGAAGGAGCGCATACTTAGGGTTCGATGTCAGTTCCGCCATGCAACGCGGCCCCGAATACTCCTTTATCGCCAACTTTCTGACAGCACCGAGCACCTCGCCCGGCTTAGCGCCTCTCGGACAGTAGGCCGTGCAGTCGCTGCACTGATGGCAGAGCCAGATGTCCGGGTTTGTTATAAGCTGGTCCTTCATTCCCCACTGCGCATAAAGCATTTCCTTGCGCGGGAAGGGCTTATTGTTCGGGGTGACCTCGCAAACCACGGTGCATGTGGAGCACTGATAGCACTTCTTCAGCGAATCAGCACCGGCTGCGATTACCTCTTTTACAAAATTCAGATCGGGACTTACTATCTGTTCAGCCATGTATATATCCCTCCTATAACCCTTTGAATGGATTCGGCCCTATTTCCTTGATCCTATCCACAAAGTCAGTAATTATTTTCGGTAAATTGCCGTAGTCGTCGATAGCAAGCTGTATCAATCCTACCCTCTCTGCTTCGAGCTGAAGCTTGTCGAGTGTCTCTTTGACCTTGCTGAGACGGTAATTAGCCAGCTCGCTGCCCTTTGCCATGTGGCACTGGTAGTTGTCGCCGTACTTGCATCCGAGCATCAGGATACCGTCGATTCCGCGCGAGAATGCGTCTGCGACCCAGACCAGGTTGACCGAACCGAGGCACCTGAGCTGGATGAATCTCACCGCCGGGTCTATCTTCATGTGCTGAAGCGCCGTAGTATCGATAGCCGGATATGCATCGTTTTCGCAGCAAAGAACGATGATCCTCGGCTGATCTTCATCATCAGGGACGGAAACACCCTTCAGCATAGAGCCTATCATGTCGACATGGAAGTCCTTGAAGGAGACAATTCTTTCAGGACAGGCGCCCATACAGGTTCCGCACCTGCGGCAACGGCTGATCTTGTAAAAAGGAGTTCCCTTTTCATCTTCGTCGATCGCGCCGAACGGACACTCTTCAGTACAGCGTTTGCAGGATGTGCATTTAGTCATGAAGGCATCGGGGAATGTAACATCCCACGCCCTTGGATGGACGGCCATGCCCACTGCCGAGTGGTCGTTAGACTGTATAGCCTTGAGCGCAGCACCCGTAGCATCTTCCTGTGCTTCAGACATATTCATCGGCTGACGGACGGCGCCGGCGGCAAAGATACCGGTCCGGCGGGTCTCATATTGGAAGCAGATGAAGTTTGAATCTGCAAAGCCGTTGTAAAGATCGAGATCGGGCAGGCCCGGCCCCTGACGATAGGCGAGGTTCAGAACCGGATCTTCCAGGGTGGCGGGCACCATGCCTGTTGCCAGCACTACGAGATCAGCCTCGATGGTGACATCGCCCAACAGGGAGTCCGTCATCTCGATATAGACATTGTCGTAGGCAGCTTCGGTCATGCCTTTGACTTCACACTTGGTCAGCATAACTCCCGGATCGTTTTGCGCTTCTTTGTAGTAGTATTCGAGCCTTCCAGGCGTCCTTATGTCTTTGTAGAGGATCATCGCAACCGCATCCTCATCCTGTCGTACGTACTTGGCCTGTTTGAGGGCCGTTGCGCAACACATGGCTGAACAATAGGGAAGGTGATTCGGGTCTCTCTGTCCGGCGCACTGGATAAAGGCCACCTTCTTTGCGGGCCTGCTGTCCGAAGGCCGAAGGATCTTGCCTTTTTTTGCGATTGCCTCGAACTGAATATTGGTAACGACATTCTTGAGCTTGCCGTATCCGAGGTGCCCTAGCTTCTTTGCATCATAAGGTTTCCAGCCGGCTGCGAGAATGATCGATCCGATCTTGATCGTCTCGGAGGTTTCACCCGTAGAGATCGTAACGTCGAATGCTCCGGGCATGCCGTCTGACTTTTCCACCTTAGAGGATTTGTACACTTTGATGTTGGGATTTGATTCGACCGCTTTGATCGTAGATTCGATGTCGGTGTCGACGATAAGCGGCTCTTTGTAATATTCCGAGGTCGGGATCTTTTTGTAGAGTGAATTGGCGAAACCGCCGAGATTGGCCTCTTTCTCAACAAGGAACACCTGCGATCCGTAATTGGCCGCTTCGAGTGCCGCTTTCATGCCCGTGACGCCGCCGCCGATTACGAGTATAGTTTTGACGGTCTCCACTATGTTAGGCTCCGGCAGGTCTCCCTTTTGGGCCTTTACGACCGACATTCTCATGTAATCCTCTGCAGCCATCTGGGCCTGCGGGGAATTAGGCTCCTGAGTCCATACAGCAAGCTCGCGGATAGAAGACCGCTCGACGATACAGCCCGGGAAATCGAATTCCTCGAACTTGACCCGGGACGAGCAGGCTGCCAGTATCAGCGTATTGACACCCTCGGTCGCGATATCGTTCTTAATGAGCTCGACTCCCTCTTTACCGCAGAGTGCGAAGTGGCTCTTAATGACCGGAATCTTAAGCGCATTCTTAGCGAGAGTGGCCATCTTTTCGACATTTACGGATTCCCCGATAGAGCAACCCGTGCATATATAAAGTGCGTATTTCTTGTCCATCTCGAATTACCTCCCCTTCCCGATCTGCAGCGCCTTAAGCGCCGCCCCTGTGGCGTCCTGGACCGATTTGGCCACATCGAGTGGGTTCTTGGCGCACCCGGTCGCGAACATTCCCGCCCCCGAGAGTGCAAAGCCCTCATCGGTATAAGACGCTCCGGGAATCTTTGACGCCGGCTCCATGCCGGTAGCGAGGACTACCATATCGACCTTGGTCCGGACCTTTTCACCGGTGAGCATGTTTTCGGCCTCGACGATAACGTCATCGGAGCCTGCATCCTGTTCGACCTTTGCAACCTTTCCCTTCACCAGGGTTACCTTGGGATCATCCTTAACCTGCAAGTAGAATTTCTCGTACCTGCCCGGCGTCCTGATATCTATATAGAAGATACTTGCGGTTGATTCCGGATTCTGCTCCCTGATGTAAAGTGTCTGTTTCAGAGAGGCCATGCAGCAAATATATGAGCAATAGCCGAGATGATTCTCGTCCCTGCTGCCCGCACACTGCACAAAAGCCACGTTCTGTACCGGCTTGCCGTCTGAAGGCCTGAGGATCTTGCCTTCCGTGGGGCCGTTCGGTGATGCGAGCCGTTCCATCATCATATTGGTGATGACATTCTTTACCTTGCCGAAACCGAGATTGTCCGTCTTTGCAGCATCGTACGGCTTCCAGCCGGTAGCTACAACGATTGCGTCGAACTTGAGATTCAGGGTCTCTGCTTTCATAGTCAGATCGATAGCATCATACTTACAGGCGGCCTGGCAGGCCTTTCCGCAATCGCCCGTGCACTGCTTGTCATCTATAACGTATTTCTGTGGGAACGCCTGATTGTAGGGAAGGTATGCCGCCTTGGTCCTGTCCATTCCGAAATTGAATTCGTTCACCCTTTCCGACGGGCATGCTTCCGTGCAAGCGTTGCAGGCCACGCAATTGTCGTTCACGAACCTGGGATTGATTTTTACCGAAACATCGTAATTTCCGGGGCC
>JBGOVD010000372.1:0-2850 GCA_041477935.1 Dissulfurispiraceae bacterium
GCTTGCGCAAAAGGCGGCGCTCCCGATGCCGAAGGTTTATATGGTAGACGAAGACCAGCCCAATGCTTTTGCTACAGGCAGGAACCCCGCCCACGCGGCCGTGGCTGCAACGACGGGCATAATGCGGATTCTCTCAAGAGAAGAACTCGAAGGGGTCCTCGCCCACGAACTTGCGCATGTGCAGCACAGGGACATCCTGATCAGCACTATCGCAGCTACGATTGCCGGTGCGATCAGCTATCTGGCGCAAATGGCCCAGTGGGCCATGATCTTCGGCGGCGGGCGCAGGAATGATGAAGACAGCAGTCCCATTGCCTCTATCGTGATGATGATAGTCGCTCCTATTGCGGCCATGCTTGTGCAAATGGCGATTTCGCGTTCGAGGGAGTTCAGCGCGGATGAGGGCGGCGCGGAGATTTCGGGTAATCCCATGTACCTTGCTAATGCGCTCAAAAAACTTGATACGGCTTCCAAGCAGATACCGATGGACGCCAACCCGGCTACCGCGCACATGTTCATCGTAAGCCCGCTTACCGGCGGAGGACTGATGAAGCTCTTCAGCACCCATCCTCCGATGGAAGAGAGAATTGCGCGGCTCGAAGCCATGCGCGGAGCACGGAGATAGCGGATGGCAATGAAAAAGCCTCTCGTCGGCATCATCATGGGCAGTGACAGCGACCTGTCAATAATGGAAAAGGCTGCCGAGGTCTTGAAGGAGATGGGAGTGCCTTATGAAATGGACATCAGTTCGGCCCACAGGCTGCCTGACAAGACCGCGGAATATGCGAAATCCGCAAGGGATCGCGGAATTGAAGTGGTGATTGCGGGCGCGGGCATGGCCGCCCATCTGGCAGGCGTAATCGCTGCGCACACGACCCTTCCGGTGATCGGCGTGCCTCTAAAATCGGGCGCGCTGAACGGCGCCGATGCGTTGTATGCAACGGTACAGATGCCGACGGGCATTCCGGTTGCGACCGTTGCCATCGACGGCGCGAAAAATGCCGCATATCTTGCCTGCTCTATCCTCTCGATCAAGCATCCCGAGTATGCCCAGAAGCTTGATGCCTACAGGGCACAGACTAGGAAGGACCTCGAAAAGAAGTCAGCCAAGCTGAAGCAGCAGAACTAGCACTTATAACCTCGACTCTTCTCTATTTTGTAACTCCCCCCTTCCCCCTCTTAAGGTAAGAGGGGGAGAACGGAGGGGGCGTTATGAATGAATTCCAAACATGATATGATATACAATCAACCGATAATATTTTGCGGAGGAACCGATGGCTGATATTGTTATACAGACAAATTTTGAAGACCTGAAGCTTGTCAGGCGCGGCAAGGTGCGCGACGTATACGAAGTCGGCGATAATCTCCTTATCGTAACGACCGACCGAGTCTCGGCCTTCGATGTTGTGCTGCCGAACGGCATCCCGGGCAAAGGCAATGTGCTGACACAGATTTCGATATTCTGGTTCAACCAGATGAAGGACATCATCGAGAATCATATTGTAGCGACTGATGTGAAGGATTACCCTGCGGTATTGCAGAAATATTCCGCCGTGCTGGAAGGACGGAGCATGCTCGTAAAAAAGGCGTCGCCACTTCCGATTGAGTGCATAGTTAGAGGATATCTCTCGGGGTCGGGCTGGAAGGAGTATCAGCAGAAAGGTACGGTCTGCGGAATTAATCTGCCCAATGGCCTTGTCGAATCATCACGCCTGAACGAGCCTATTTTCACCCCGAGCACAAAGGCCGAGGAAGGCCATGACATAAATATCAGCTTCGAAGAGACGAAAAAGATCATCGGTGATTCGACGGCCGAAAAAGTGAGGGAAGTTGCGCTCGCAGTCTACGGCAAGGGGCGCGAAGTCGCGGAAAAGAAAGGCATCATCGTAGCCGATACCAAAATGGAGATGGGTATGTTTGACGGCAAGCTCATCCTGATCGACGAACTCATGACGCCGGATTCTTCGAGGTTCTGGTCGCAGAAGACCTATAAGCCCGGCCAAGGGCAGGACAGCTATGACAAACAGATCGTAAGGGATTATTTGCTGACCCTCGACTGGGACATGAAATATCCCGGTCCGAAACTCCCAGACAATATTATGGAAAAGACGGCGGCGCGGTATCAGGAGATACTGGAAATACTGACGAGATAGACGCGAGGATTATGGATAATTTTCAGAAGCTAGTTGACATAATGGCGAGACTCCGCTCCAAGGACGGCTGCCCGTGGGACAAGGTGCAGACCAGCGAGTCGATCAAACCTTATCTCATCGAAGAGACTTACGAGGTCGTAGAGGCAATCGACGAAAAAGATCCTGCGAAAATGAAGGAAGAGCTTGGCGATCTCCTGCTCCAGGTCATTTTCCACGCGCAGATCGCGAAAGACCGTGGCGAATTCGACATCAACGACGTGATAGACAAGATCAGCGACAAGATGGTTTCGCGCCATCCTCATGTATTCGGGGACGCCAAGTTCGAGACTCCCGAGGAAGTCACGAAGCAGTGGCAGGACAGGAAGAGGGAAGAGGGAAAGCTTAAAGACTCGGCCCTTGAAGGCGTGCCTAAGGAATTGCCGTCACTCCTGAGGGCTCACAGGCTTCAATCCAGGGCAGCAAAGGTCGGGTTCGACTGGGCAAAGGTAGAAGACGTGTTCGGGAAGCTCGACGAGGAATTGAAGGAGTTCAAAGAGGCCCTCGAAAAGAAAGATAAAAAGGATATAGAAGACGAACTCGGTGACATCTTCTTCGTCCTCGTAAATATATCCCGCTTTGTCGGCGTCAATGCCGAAGAAGCGCTGAGAAAGACGATATCGAAATTCATCTCGCGCTTCCGATACATTGAGATGAAAGC
>JBGOVD010000143.1:0-5800 GCA_041477935.1 Dissulfurispiraceae bacterium
CATCTGATCGCTGCTGAACAATTCCGATCTCAGTGGAGGCTCGCAATCGGCGCACTTTTCTTCAAGGTCCGGCCCGTGGAAGCTCGCACGCAAATTCGGCAGGCTTCCCAGAATGGTCTTGTTGCCCACCTTCAACGCCGAGGTCTCCTTCTTTCTGAAAGTAAGTGGTCTTCTATACTTCATTTGTTATGTGCATTCCTATTCTCTGGAATAAGAAATGCTGTCCTTTTGAAAATCCTCAATCATTCCTTCGGTTAACGATGGACGGACCCTCTCAATCATCTGCAAAAAAGTATCTGTAGTCACGACGTAATCATGCTTACTTGCATATTCCTCCTCGAAGGCAAATTGCGCAACCTGTTGGAAGAGATATTCAATGTCGGCCGGCGTAAACCGAGATGTCATGCCCACAATTCTATCAAGATCAATCCCCTTTGTATGGAGCTTGCTTAGGTAATATTCCATGATAGTCTTTCTCCCATCTTCGTCCAAATCTCCGACCGGAATAATACAATCAAACCTTCCGGGACGGAGCAATGCAGCGTCGAGCTGTCTGATATAGTTGGTTGCACATACGAGTAATATGTTATTCCCCTGATCCTTGAGAAGAGGGACCTGCTTGAGAAACTCATTTGTAATGGACTTGTCCACCATGGTAGCATCGTCCCTGCTGCCGGCGATTTCATCAAACTCGTCTATAAAGATAACCGCGTCTTCAAGGGTCCTGGCTTTTTCCATGATGGCGTGAAGATTGGCGCCGAACTTCTCTATGCCGTCGGCCATAAGCATGCTGGGTAAAATTTCAATATACCACCACGAAAGCACACCAGCTATCGCCTTGACAAAATGGGTCTTTCCGGTGCCGGGAGGTCCGAAGAAAATTATCGTCTTCGGAGGAATGACGCCATGCTTTATTGAAAGGTCGCGCTCTGTCAGGGGGAGGATTATCCGCCTATGGACTAACTGCTTCGGCGGCTGGGAGTCGGAGATTGTATCCCATATTTCTCTTCCGAAGGTTTGTGCGCCCATCTCCTCCAGGACATCCTTTCGCCTGTAGTCGGCATATTCCCTGATTGCCTGATCGCTATGTTCAACAAAGTCGATGCATGCCGTGCGCAATCCGACATCACGGCCATGTATCTCGGACATGAGCCATTTATGCTGCAGGATTTTCGGCCATAGGGCGGCGGCCACATCCGGATCAAGTTGTGCGCCGCTGATCTCAAAGATTTTAGCGGCGCAAACCTGTGGTGAAGGTGCTTCCTGTATGGGTTCAGTCATCATTTGTCTCCTTGGTTTCGCTCAGAGAAGTCATCTTTTAAGCATAATCAAAAATCGGCCCGCTCAAAAGGCCGTACTCTCTCGGCCGTTACAAAAAATGGTTGCATGAGCCCTCACGATAATAGGGATTGCGGTCTATATGATGGGAGCCCTGTTATGGAAAGAGGGTGTATCCACTAATGGAAGAATTATGGAATCATTCATTAAAGAATGCAGGCGTGTTTCTACTATAGCACAGAACTGCCACTCACGATTGAAAGCATGGTAGTCTCGCCTTATATTGTCAAGTGATCGCTTTATTCATGCGGCCATGTCCAATCCGAAATCCCGGACTTATCCACTCCATACTCATATGCATAAGCGGTATTTTCGATTATCTGGTTCTTAAGCCGGTCTTTGATGTGGGCTCCCGTGACATGCAGCTTCGGAACCCGGTCGATCACATCGATAGCCAGATTGAAACGGTCTATCTGATTGACCATGGCCAGGTCTAAAGGAGTATTGATATTTCCTTTTTCCTTGTAGCCGCGCACGTGCAGGTTTCCGTGGTTGGTGCGGCGATAAGCGAGCTTATGGATCAGCCATGGATAGCCGTGAAAGTTGAAAATGATCGGTTTATCTGTAGTGAACAGACAGTCGAAGTCGCGGTCCGGCAGGCCATGGGGATGCTCCGACTGCGGCTGAAGTGTGAAAAGATCGACGACATTGATAAAGCGGAGCATTAGATCAGGGAAATGCTCACGCAGGAGAGCGGCCGCAGCAAGGGCTTCTGTTGTCGGAATATCGCCGGCACAGGCTAGTACCACATCAGGTTCGCCTTTCATATCGGTGCTCGCCCAGTCCCAAATCCCTATGCCCTTGGAACAATGCAGAATGGCCTCTTCCATGTTCAGGTATTGGAGGTGCGGTTGTTTATCCGAGACGATGACGTTTATGTTGTTGGTGCTGCGCAGGCAATGGTCGGCCACCGATAACAGGCAGTTGGCATCAGGGGGAAGGTAGATGCGGCTTACTTTCGGACTCTTATTCGTCACAATGTCAAGGAACCCCGGGTCCTGATGGCTGAAGCCGTTGTGGTCCTGCCGCCAGACTACGGAAGAAATCAGTATGTTGAGTGACGATACGGGAACCCGCCACGTGACGGCGTCGCATTTTTCAAGCCATTTGGCATGCTGGTTGAACATTGAATCTATGACATGTATGAAGGCTTCATACGAGGCGAATAAACCATGCCGCCCGGTCAGTAAGTAGCCTTCCAGCCACCCTTCCAGTGTGTGTTCGCTCAGAATTTCCATGACACGGCCATCCGCCGACAATTCACCCCCGTCAGCGTCCTCAGGTTTAGTTTCCTGCATCCATGTCTTTTGGGTGACTTCGTAGATTGCGGTCAGGCGGTTGGAAGCAGTTTCATCCGGGCCGAAGACGCGAAATGTGGTCATGTTGTTACGCATAATGTCCCTCAGGAAGCATCCTAATACGTGTGTATTTTCGGCCATTACTGTTCCCGGTCTGTCCACCTCGACGGCATAGTCGCGGAAGTCCGGCAGATTAAGGGCCTTTCGCAAAAGACCGCCGTTGGCAACAGGATTTGCGCTCATTCGGCGAATGCCGGCCGGAGGTAATCTTTTAAGTTCCGGCATGAGCGTTCCGTGTTCGTCGAATAAATCCTCCGGTCTGTAGCTTTTCAGCCATTCTTCAAGCAGCTTAAGATAGGCCGGGTTCTCATGAATCTGGAAAGGCACCTGATGGGAGCGCCATGATCCTTCCACTTTATGGCCATCCACTTCATTAGGACCTGTCCAGCCCTTAGGCGTACGAAGTATGATCATCGGCCATTCGGGAAGGTCTTTGACTCCTTTGATGCGGGCCCCGCGCTGGATCTTCCTGATCCTGGCCAGCACAGTCTCAAGAGTACGCGCCATTAGCTGATGCATAGTCGCGGGATCTGAACCTTCGACGAAATACGGCCTGTAGCCATAACCGGTGAACAGATTCCCGAGCCGTTTCCGGCTCATCCTCGACAATATCGTGGGATTGGCGATCTTATATCCATTGAGGTGAAGGATCGGCAGCACTGTTCCGTCACGTACCGGGTTCAGAAATTTGTTGGAGTGCCAAGCCGCTGCAAGAGGGCCGGTCTCAGCCTCGCCATCACCGACCATGACTGTGACAATCAAATCTGGATTGTCGAAAGCCGCTCCGAACGCATGTGAAAGGCTGTACCCCAATTCGCCGCCTTCATGCATCGATCCGGGAGTCTCGGGCGTACAGTGGCTTCCTATTCCGCCGGGAAAGGAGAATTGAAGGAAAAACCTGCGCATCCCTTCTTCATCTTCGCTCTTGTCGGGATAGACCTCCGAGTAAGTGCCTTCCAGGTACGCGTTGGATAGAACCGCGGGGGCTCCGTGCCCCGGACCCGAGATATAAATCATATTCAAATCGTGTTTCCTGATCAGTCTGTTAAGATGGACCCATGCAAATGTCTGGCCGGGTGCAGAACCCCAATGCCCAAGGAGACGTTTCTTTATGTGATCTATTTCGAGGGGCTTCTTCAGCAGAGGGTTGTCCTTCAGGAAAATCATGCCTGCACAAAGGTAAAGAGTCGCGCGCCAGTACGCGTCGATATTGTGGAGTTCCACTTCGCTCAAAGGTCCGCCTGTTATGTCCGATGCCTGATTCATGGTGAGCACCTCTTTTTTGTACCGACTATACGGCTTCTTATCGAATTATAAATACTTTGGGCATTCCTCACATCGCGATTTTCAATGATAATGCTTGCTGAACATTCTTTATGATAAGAATATATAAGGGATTACACTACTGTTCGTTTAATAATTGCGATTCGACAATCTTGCCGCGCATGAGATGATAAGCTTACAAGGACACTTTCTTCAGAACGAGAACTGCGTTTACTCCTCCGAAGCCGAAGGAATTGGTAATCGCAATTTCGATCCGGGCACAGGTGGCCGTGGTGACAAGGTTAATATCACACTCCCGATCGATATCCCTGGTATTTATGGTAGGCGGGATAATTCCTTCCTTTATGCTCATAGCGGTACAAGCGGTTTCAAATGCTCCGGAGGCTCCCAGCATATGTCCGGTCATCGATTTGATCGAACTGACCGGGACCTCTTTTTTCCCGAACACGAGGCGGATCGCCTGCGCCTCGACCATGTCGCCTATTTTTGTCGATGTCCCATGAGCATTGATGTAATCTACATCGGCCGCAGATATTCCGGCATCGGCCAGTGCATCCCTGATTGCCCGCATTTCTCCTGCGGCGGAGGGTCTTGTCAAATGAAACGCATCACAGGAGTTGCTGTATCCAATGACTTCTCCGAAAATGGGCGCATTTCTTTTCAGTGCGGATTGCATTTCTTCAAGTACGAGAATACATGCACCCTCTGCCGGAACAAAGCCGTCCCGGTTATTATCAAATGGCCGGCTTGCATTATCGGGGTTCGACCTCGACAAGGCCCCTGCAGCACCGTACCCCTCAATGCAGAGTCTGCAAAGCGGGGCCTCCGCTCCTCCCGCAAAGACGATGGATGCCGTGCCGTTTCGTATCAATCTGAATGCTTCTCCGATGGCGTTTGAACCGGATGAACACGCATTCGAAATTCCGAGGCAGTGTCCCTTAATCCCGAGTTTCATCGCAACGTATGACGCAGCAGCGCCAATCGTCGTAGCGGGCATTAAATGAGGGGAGAGGCGTAAGCACGAATCATTTTGTTTTGATGTCATCCTGCAAAATTCCTTTTCGATGGTCGAAATGCCTCCCCTGCTTGATCCTACAATGATGCCCGCCTTAGCGAGATCGGTTTTACCTTCAATCGATAACCCGGATGTTTCGAGGGCTTCAGATGCCGCAGCAACTGCATACAGGGTAAACGGATCGACAAAATTCGCCTCTTTCTTCGACAGATAGCGGTCCGGCTGCATATTCCTGACCTCTCCTGCTGAACGCCACTTGAACCTGGCATCGACAACTTTGCTGACTTCGCTGATGCCTGAACGCCCTTCCTTTACAGCATCCCAGGAATCCTTATAATTAAGCCCTAGCGGTGTAACTGCGCCGATACCTGTTATGACAACCCTTTTCATTGTCAACTATTTTAACATAAGAAGTTTACAATGGAAACGGATGGTTATTTTGTTCAATAAAACGTTAAAAAAACATCTTAATCCTTTAATTTCATCATTATTGTATGTTAAATTATAAGCATGTCGAAACTTTTTAGGACAAAGCGGGAAGATCTCAGCAGGAAAATCAAAGAAGTTGCGATCAGTACGCGCATAAAAGAGAGTTGTTTGGTCGCAATAGAGGAAGAGGACTATGACAAGCTTCCTATCGAAGTATATGCGCGCGGTTATATCAAGGAATACGCAAAATATCTAAGTTTGCCTGTCGAAGACGGTCTCTCGCCTTATGAGAAATACCTCGTAATGAAGAGGGGTCCTAAAGAAAAAACCGTTGTGACCTCAACTTCCGATCTTTCCGCAGGCGTTATTCAAAAGG
>JBGOVD010000066.1:0-8243 GCA_041477935.1 Dissulfurispiraceae bacterium
ATCAGGATGTGAAGAATGATGGAGACGATTAAATAGCGCTTCAAGGTATTTATATTTTAACGCAAATAGATGTTTCTTTGGTAAACGTGCGCTGGAGTTATGGAGCAAGGAGACTGCCGAAGGCCTTGAGGTAAGCGAACAGTTGACGGGTACCGGGTTCTTTTTGAAGCCACAATCTCATCGCGAGTTCCTGGACAGCAGTCGACCTGTGGACACCGATCCATTTCTCAATGCTTGCGTCATCCCTGAAAAAATGATTTTTGAAACGGTCCATGGCCATGAACCTCTTTCCGAATCTTTCTTCCCAGAGCTTGCGGTAAATTTCGGGTCTCTTTTCGATTATAGCGGTCGCGGCAAACTGTCCTGATTTCATGGCGTAATATATGCCTTCGTAGGTCACCGGCATTACCATGCCGGCGGCATCACCGAGGAAAAAGATCTTACCTGACGCGAATGATTTATTACGCGAGGCAGGGATGGGGAATACACGGGGTCTGCCGATGAGTCTGTCCTGCATCATTTGTTCAAGCCCGCGGCCGAATCTTCTCTTTAGAAAATTCTGCAGCAAGGCAGGACATTCCCGAGGTGTCAAGCTGCCCGTACCAATCGATGCATAGCCATCCGACGGGAATATCCATGAGTAAAAATGGGACGCATGAACGGTCCCGAACCAGAATTCGCATGCATCTCCATCGAAGGGAGAAAGTCGCGTACTTATTGTATAAAGGCGATTCAGTCCCGGCTGTCCGCTTTTTCGTCCAGTGCTGAAGGTGATCCCGTCAGCGGCAAGTATGTACTCGGATTGAATTCTGATCGCAGCCCCGTCCTCTTTTCTCCTGATGCAAGAAACGAATGTGCTGCCGCTTTTTTCGAATCCGGTAAACTCACCTTCGATCAGGGACGCACCCCGGTCTCGCGCCATCTGTCGCAGTGAAGAGTCGAGACAGCCCCGTTCGGTGATGAATATGGCGCCTCCAGTGAGAGACATCTCTATTTTCCGGCCTTCCGGTGATACGATGAGAATTTTATCTATTGTCTTTTTGATGATATTATCCGGCAGGGCAAACTCGCGGAAGGCGCCGGAGGAAATACCGCCGCCGCAAGGTTTAACATAGGAGAAGTCCCGCTCGACAAGGACCGTATCTACGCCTTCCGAGGCCAGGAATCTTGCGGCGGTGGCTCCGGCCGGGCCGCCGCCTACGATTAGTACAGCCGTTTTCAGCATCATGAATAAGAGGTGTGAGGAGTCTTTATCGTCTTTGTTTAAGCTGTTACGAAGGCATCCTGATGGTCAGCACGGGACAGGAAGAATTCCGCACTACCCGCTCCGTGGTGCTGCCGAAGAGCATTCGGTCAAGACCTTTTCTTCCATGCGTGGCCATGATTATCAAGTCGATATTTTTCTCCGGTATGTACTTCAGTATCTCTTCATATGGGATACCGCGCAGTACAATGCTTTCGATTGCTTTGCATTCCTCCTGAACTGAAATGCACAGTTTCTCCAGTGCCTTCTTTGCACTTGCCTCGAATTCCGAATACATCATATCGACCGAACGGTGAGGTATATGCATGTTCGATGACAAGTCGATGTCATGGATGACATTCAAGACATAAAGTTTAGCCCCATAGGTTTTTGCCATATCTACGGCATAAGACAATGAGTGTGAAGCTCCTTCGGAAAAGTCGGTTGGGAAAAGGATGTTTTTGATGATCATCATGCGTCCTCCTATGCGATATCACGTGCATTACTAATGCACGTGATAAGTATACACAATAACAGATCAGTTTTCTTTATTCAAATTATAGATGAGCCGCATCCCTTCAAAAATCAGATCGGGAATCACGACCTGCTTTCTTTTCAACAGTGACGCAATAAGTCCGGCATGGCCACCCGTCAGAATCAGGCTGAGCTTCATATGTGCTTCCTCTTCAATGCCTCTAACGATGTTTTCGACTGCCCCAACGGTCCCGTTGATTATGCCCGATGCTAATGCAGATCCGGTATCGGTGCCCAACATGGCGGAAGGCTTCGGGAGAGGGATGAGCGGCAATTTGGCCGTATTGGATGCAAGGGACTCTCTCATCATATTGATTCCCGGCATTATCGCCCCGCCGATCAGATTTGAGTGTCTGTCCACCACGGTGATGGTCGTTGCGGTTCCGACATCGACTACTGCTACCGGTCTGCCGAAGTGACGGAAACCTGCCAGCGCATTCACTATCCTGTCGGAGCCGAGCGTTTCAGGATTTGATACCTTCAGCGTCAACCCCGTTGCCAAGGTATGCGTTATGAACAACGGATCAGGGCATAAGCTCTTCACTGCTTCAGCAGCGGAACGGTTCCACTCGGGGACTACGGAAGAGATTACGACCCCGATCCGCTGTTTAGTTAACTTCGAAGTCTTGAAGCTCTTTGTGAGGAGATTGATAATCATACGAGACAGTGTTGGGGATGATTTGAGATGGTCCAAAGAAATTTTTTCGACGATAAGACATTTTCCTATGTTGGCGTCGATGTAGAACCCCAACCCGATGGTCGAGTTGCCGATATCAATAGCCAGCAGAGGCCGTCCCTGCGGTCTCATTCTCCTGTCCTCGGAATCGTAACGTCACCGGCGCTTACTTTCCGGTAAGTGCCGTCAGCAAGTTTCAAAATCAGCAATCCCTCATCGTCGATACCCTCGGCAGAGCCCTCAAGAAGCACCTTCCCGGTTGACACCAGCACATGTTTTCCGATGGTCGAAGACAGTGAAAGCCATTCGTCGATGATGACCTGTTTTCCTTTGGTCATGAGCAGTCCATACCACTTGTCGAATTCCCTTATCACCTCGCCCGCCAGTTCGGTTCGTGAGGACGACTCCCCGGTCTGGTCGATAACAGATGTTGCGATGGTTTTTATCTCGTCGGGCATATCTGCAAGAGCGAGGTTTACATTTATTCCGATGCCTACGACCGCATGGGTAATGCGGTCTATGTCCGCTTTGATCTCGGTCAATATCCCTCCGAGCTTGCGGTCTCCGACAATGATATCGTTTGGCCATTTTATGGTAGCTGCAACAGAAGAAGAGCGCCTTATTGCAGAGGCGCATGCGACGGCTGAGAGGAGGGTGAGCGCGGTGGCGTCACGCGGCGACATGGCAGGTCTCAACACGATGCTCATATAAAGGTTTTTGCCCGGAGGGGATATCCAGGAACGCCCCAGCCTGCCTTTGCCGGTGGTTTGGGTCTCTGCAATGACAATGGTACCCTCAGCGCAGCCCTGGGCCGCCATTTCCATGGCAACGGTATTGGTTGAAGATACGGACTCAAAAAAAAGGATTTCGCGACCTATTATTGTACCGGGCGGGAGAATTTTTCTCAGATCAGGTATGCATAGGTCCGGTGAGCGTCGCAAACGGTAACCTTTTGCCGGCGAAGATTCTATCACGTAACCGTCTTTCTTCAGAAGCCTGATGGCTTTCCATACGGCCGCCCTCGTGACCCCGAGTCGTGAGGCGATAGCAGATCCTGAAAGGAAGCCGCCATTCTCCCTGAGAAGCCCCGATATGTCATCTCTATTTATCTTACCCCTGGACAAACTCCCTCCGTTATAAGAGACGGCGCATGAATAGCTAATATCTTAAGTTACGCCAAGAAAACCGGCAGCATGTGATCCATTTAACATTTATGATGAGAGGGGCCTTATTCGGGTGTCAGAATAATGACGTTCACCTTACCCTGAAGTTTTTCTGCAAAGATATCAGCATCTTTCCGTGACCCGACGATAGTCCCATAATGCATCGGAATGGCCGTCCCTGGCTTTATGGTGAGTGCGGCCTCCGCTGCTTCTTCGGCTGTCATAACATAGGTTCCCGATACCGGCAAGAGGGCAATATCTATATTATTAAGGGTCTTCATTTCGGGTATGAAATCGGTATCTCCTGCCAGATATATCCTTTTGTTATTAAAGGTAAAGATGTACCCGACCCACCCCCTGTCTTTCGTATGGAATTGCTTGTTGGTATTATAGGCCGGAACGACCTCAATCTCAATGCCGGCAATTGAAAGTTTGTCTCCTGGCTTCACGACCTTAATGTGGCCGGACAATTTCTTTGCGCAATCGGACGGTGCTACGATAATAGTATCAGGCCTGAGTATTTTTTGCACATCTTCCGGGGAACAGTGGTCGTGATGCTCATGCGTTATTAATATGATATCGGCCGCATCTTTTGCTTTCAGCCGAAATGGATCGGTATAGACTACCCTGTCCCCGACAAATTTGAATGTATCGTGCCCCAGCCAGTGGATGTCTTTAGTCATGCTCCCCCCCCAACTACAGCCGTAATTAGAAGTATTGCAGCGAATGTAATGAAACAGGCCTTTAGGGCCATTTTATGCCTTTTCTACAGACGTATTATAAACATACTGTGGATTAAAGAAAAATACTACTTTCTTTTTTTTGTCCGGAAATGTTATATTTTCTCTCCTTGGTTTAACGGGTAATGACAGAAGAAGACCACTGAAAGACTTGACAAATTGATCTTTCTCTGGTAAGCTTAACAGGTTTTCACGGTAAAAACGGAATAATTTAGAGACTTATAATAACTGGAGGAAATGTGCCTACTATCGCACAACTAGTCAAACACGGTCGCAAGCAGCTTGAGAGGAAGACAAAAAGTCCGGCGCTCAAGAGCTGTCCTCAAAAGCGCGGCGTCTGCGTGAGGGTTTATACGACCACTCCGAAAAAGCCGAACTCAGCTTTGAGGAAAGTAGCTAGAGTGAGGCTTACCAATGGTATGGAGGTCACCGCATACATTCCCGGTGTGGGTCACAATCTCCAGGAGCATTCAATCGTGTTAATCAGGGGCGGAAGGGTCAAGGATCTTCCGGGTGTGAGGTATCACATCCTGAGGGGTGCCCTCGACTGCGCCGGCGTGGGCAACCGTAAGCAGGGCCGGTCCAAGTACGGCGCTAAGCGGCCTAAATAGATACAGTCGGAGCATATTAAAATGGCAAGAAGAAGAGAGTCTGAAAAAAGAGATGTTCTACCGGATCCCAAGTATAACAGCAAGCTGGTGACCCGGCTTGTAAGCGTTCTGCTTAAGGAAGGCAAAAAATCCACAGCGGAGCGCATATGTTATGGCGCGTTTGATATCATGAGCGAGAAGACAGGCATCGATGCCCTGAAAGTCTTTAAGGCGGCTGTCGAGAATGTGAAGCCACTTGTCGAGGTCAAGCCGAGAAGGGTAGGCGGCGCCACGTATCAGGTGCCGGTTGAGGTGAAGCCGGCCAGGAAGATTGCACTGGCTTTGCGGTGGATCATTAAATATGCGAGAGACCGCAAGGAAAAGACCATGAGGGAGAGGATTGCAGGCGAGTTGCTGGATGCCTACAACAATACAGGTTCATCAATCAAGAAAAAAGAAGAAACCCACAAAATGGCCGAAGCCAACAGGGCCTTTGCGCATTATCGGTGGTAAGAAGGTTTATATCTAATGTCGAGATTCCCACTAGAAAAGACGAGAAATATTGGCATCATGGCCCACATCGATGCCGGCAAGACTACTACAACTGAACGTGTTCTTTACTACACCGGAGTTACCTACAAGATCGGCGAGGTCCACGAGGGCACCGCTGTCATGGATTGGATGCCCCAGGAGCAGGAACGCGGAATTACTATAACTTCAGCTGCAACAACATGTTCCTGGAACAATCACCGCATAAATATTATTGATACGCCTGGCCACGTCGACTTTACAATAGAGGTAGAGCGTTCTCTCCGGGTACTTGATGGTGCCGTCGCTGTGTTCGATTCGGTGGCCGGAGTTGAGCCCCAGTCGGAAACGGTCTGGAGGCAGGCAAATAAATACGGTGTTCCGAGAATAGCTTTTTTCAACAAAATGGATAGGGTAGGCGCCGATTTTTTTATGGCGGTAGATTCTATGGTTGAGAAGCTTGGTGCTAATCCTGTGCCCATTCATATACCCATCGGCAAGGAAGAAAAGTTCAGGGGTCCGATTGATCTTGTTACGATGAAGGCCTATATTTTTGACGATGAGACACTCGGCGCATCATTTGTTGAAGATGAAATTCCTGCCGAGTATGCGGCCCAGGCAAGGGAATATAGAGATAAAATGATCGAGGCGCTCTCCGATGTCGACGACACGATAATGGAGAAATACCTCGCGGGCGAGGAGGTCACCGTTCAGGAGATCAAAACCGCCTTGCGGAAGGGAACGTTAGATCTGAAGATCAATCCTGTTATCTGCGGCTCCGCTTTTAAGAACAAGGGAGTTCAGATGCTTCTCGACGCGGTGGTCGATTACCTCCCTTCGCCGGTTGACATTCCGCCTGTAATAGGAAGGAAACCCTCTGACGGTACAGAAGTAGCCAGAAGACCTCAGGATGATGAGCCTTTTGCTGCGCTCGCGTTTAAGATAATGACAGACCCTTATGTCGGACAGCTTGTTTTCGCGAGGGTGTATTCAGGCGTGTTGTCCTCGGGGTCTTATGTATATAATTCGACCAAGGACGCTAAGGAAAGGGTGGGCCGTCTCCTCCAGATGCATGCGAACAAGAGGGAGGAGATAAAAGAGGTAAGGGCCGGAGACATTGCGGCGATTGTAGGTCTCAAGCAGACGCTGACCGGCGATACCCTTTGCGAGGAAAATAATCCCATCATTCTTGAATTAATGGAATTCCCTGAGCCTGTCATTTCGGTAGCCATCGAGCCCAAGACTAAGGCCGACCAGGAGAGATTGTCGATATCCCTTTCAAAACTTGCCCAGGAAGATCCCTCCTTCAGAGTTTCCTTCAATGAGGAGACGGGCCAGACGATCATATCCGGTATGGGAGAACTTCATCTTGAAATTATCACCGATCGCCTGATGAGAGAATTCAAAGTCGGCGCGAATGTGGGTAAACCTCAGGTTGCCTATAAGGAAGCTATCAAGAATTCCGTGAAGGTGGAGGGGAAATTCGTCAGGCAATCAGGCGGCCGCGGCCAGTATGGTCATGTCTGGATTACAATGGACCCTCTCGAAAGAGGTACGGGCTTCGAATTCGTCAACAAGGTTGTGGGAGGCTCTATTCCGAGGGAATATGTCCCGGCAGTTGAAAAGGGCGTAAAGGAAGCAATGGAGGGCGGTGTACTCGCCGGATATCCCGTTGTGGACGTGAGGGTAACTGTAATTGACGGTTCGTACCATGAGGTTGACTCTTCAGAAATGGCCTTCAAGATCGCCGGTTCGATGGCCTTCAAAGATGGCGCAAAGAAGGCCCAGATTGCATTGCTTGAGCCTGTCATGAATGTTGAAGACGTTACTCCGGAAGAGTATATGGGCGATGTTATCGGCGACCTGAACTCACGCCGAGGCAAGATACAATCTATGGAGAAGAGGGGTAAAACCCAGGTAATCAAGGCTACGGTCCCGCTGTCCGAGATGTTCGGATATGCCACCGACCTCAGGTCAAAGACCCAGGGCAGGGCCACCTATACGATGCAATTTTCCCATTACGAAGAAGTTCCTAAGAGTATAATGGAAGGCATTGTAGCAAAGATAAAAGGCGAATAACTTGGAAAGTAATAGAAGTTTTAACGTAAGGTACTAAGGAGGAAATATGGCCAAGGCAAAGTTTGAGAGGACGAAGCCGCATGTAAATGTGGGAACGATCGGGCATGTAGATCACGGCAAGACGACATTGACGGTTGCGATCACGAAGGTATTGTCATTCAAGGGGCAGGCGACCTTCAGGGCGTATGACTCAATCGACAATGCACCTGAGGAGAAGGCGAGGGGAATAACCATTGCGACAGCCCACGTTGAGTATGAGACGGACAAGAGGCACTATGCGCATGTAGACTGCCCTGGCCATGCGGACTATGTGAAGAACATGATCACCGGAGCGGCGCAGATGGATGGAGCGATACTGGTAGTAAGTGCGGCGGACGGACCGATGCCGCAGACCAGGGAGCACATACTTCTGGCGAAGCAGGTTGGGGTACCTTACATAGTAGTATTCATGAATAAAGTAGACATGGTAGACGATCCTGAGCTGCTTGACCTTGTAGAGCTTGAGGTAAGGGAGCTATTGATAAAATATGGATTTCCGGGCAATGACATACCGGTGGTAAGAGGCAGTGCATTGAAGGCGATGGAGAGCACGGGGACAGACCAGACTGCAGCTGAGTACAAGAGTATATTTGAACTTATGGATGCGGTAGATGCGTATGTGCCGACGCCTGAGAGGCCGATCGACAAACC
>JBGOVD010000215.1:0-4602 GCA_041477935.1 Dissulfurispiraceae bacterium
GAAAGTTCACCGATGTTTTTTATCAGAATGATATCGGGGGCCCCGATCTTGCCTATATCGTGAAGTTGCGCGCCGGTTGCAATTGTTTCGATTTCCGGTGCCGTCAGGCCGATGTCCTCTGCTATCGCCTTCGACAGGAGAGCGACGTTGTTGGAATGGTTGCGCATCGAGCGGTTCCTGAGTTCGATCAGGCCCGAAAGAGAGGCAAGGACCTCGGATACGTTGTTCTTCAGCTTCTCGTTAAGCTTTTTTAGCTCCTTGTTCTGGTTAGTCAGCTCTATAGTATGCTGCTGGACATATAATTCGAGTTCGGTGCTCCACTTTTTCAGTTCTTCGTTCTGCTGTATCGTGAGTTCCGTAAGATATTTATTCTGTTTGACCAGGCGATATTTATCGAATGCGTCTTTTATCACCAGCAGCAGTTCGCTGTCGTTCCAGGGCTTCGATACGTAACGATATGCGCCCCCCTTGTTGATGGCGCCGATGGCCGCTTCTATATCGGCATAGCCCGTCAGGATTATCCTGACCGAGTCGGGCGCAAGTTCCCGCGATTTTTCGAGGAACTCGGCCCCGGTCATTACTGGCATCCGTTGGTCAGATACGATGACCGGTACCTCTGTCTGTTTAAGGACGGCAAGGCCGTCCGGGCCTGACGAAGCTGTGAAAACTTCATAGTCTTCAGATATGAAGAGCCGTTTGAGGGAGCGCAGGACATTTTCCTCGTCGTCGACGAACAGTACTCGGTCAGGGATGTCTATTTCTTTATTTGTCATGTCCGATGTTGCAAGCCCCCTCCGCTAAGGCGGTGATAAAAATATCTACGAGAGCGGGATCAAACGATGCGCTCTTACCCTTTTCAAGGACATCTATTGCTTCTTTATCGGTGAGTTTCTGCCGGTAAGGCCTGTCCGATGTCATTGCGTCGAATGCGTCAGCTATCGCTACTATACGGGCTTCAAGCGGGATGTTCATGCCTTTGAGTCCCAGCGGATATCCTTCGCCGTTGAATCTCTCATGGTGATATAGTGCGATATTGACGATCGGTTCAGGCAATTGGGCGGTTTTAGCGACATCGGCTCCCCAGCGCGAATGTTTTTTCATCGTATCGAACTGTTCGTCGTCGAGGGCGCCCGGTTTGTTCAGTATTATTTCGGGGACGCCGATCTTGCCGCAGTCGTGCAACCAGCTTCCGTACTTGATGTTTTTCTTCATATCATCGGTCATGTCCATTGTATGGACCAGCATGAGCGCGTATTTGGCCACCCGCTCGCAATGGCCTTTTGTATAGGGGTCCTTCAGCTCGATTGTCTGGGCGAGGGAGAGAAGTTTCGCTTCATCGGCGGACTTGATCGATGATACGATCTTGAACTTGTCGATAGAATCGAGTACGATCTGCCTCAACTCGTTGTCATCCCACGGTTTTGTGACGAAACGAAAGACCTCGCCCCTGTTTATCGATTCGATGGCTGAGTGGAGATCTGCGTAACCGGTCATGAGTATCCTCACACTGTCCGGCGAAACGGTTTTTGTCCATTCCAGGAAATCGATGCCGTTCATGCCGGGCATCATGTTATCGGAGACAACGACGGAGACGGTATTGATTTTCATAAGCTCCATACCCTCAAGTGCGCTAGAGGCGGTGAGCACTTCTACCGGGTCCGAAATGAATAGTCTCGTTACGGCATTTAGAATATTCTGCTCGTCGTCTACGAATAAAATGCGGTCGTATGTCATATGGAATCCCCGCGAATGAAAACAAGCATGACGCCCTCGGGCAGACTGCCGTCCAAGCCCATCGCCGAGCCGAAGATCCATCCCTGAATGCCGTTTATCGAAATCATCCTTGTCGTCTTTCCTCTTGCCTTCACCTCATCAACGAATGCAATGACTTCCGGCGAAAGCGCATTTTCGATATTCTTTCCGAGCGCGGCCCACCGGTCGCCCGTGTCTTCGGCCCACGCCTGGTTGCACTGTACTACGATATCTTCGCTGATGCCGAGCACCGGCACGGGAAGAGAGAAAATAATAGTTTGGCTCGCTTCGAGCATCTTGCCCTTTAATTCGAGGAGCCTTGAATTCTCGACGAGCAAGTCCTTTAGTTCTTCGTTCACCTTTACGAGTTCTGAGGTCAGCTCGGCATTCTTCTTGAACAGATAATAGCGCTCTATCGCGTGAGCGACGGTCACCTTTAATTCGTCGTCGTTCCACGGCTTCGGAACGAACTTGTAAATCTGCCCTTCATTTATTGCCGATACGATCGAAGCGGTGTCGGCATATCCTGAAAGCACGATCCTTACCGTATCCGGCCAGCGAGTGCGTACCTCGCTCAGAAATTCAACTCCGTTCATATTCGGCATACGGTAGTCGGAAATTACGATCTGCACCCTTTCCCCGGCCAGGAGCTCAAGGCCCTCCTGCGCGGACGCAGCGGTGAGAATGGTATAATTTTCGTCGATGAAGAGGCGCCGCAGTGAGTTGAGGACGTTTGGTTCATCGTCGACGCAGAGAATCCTGATCTCTTCTTCCATCTATCCCTCCACGACCGGAATACTTATAGTAAAGGTAGAGCCATTCCCGACCTTGCTCTCCACCTTGATCTCGCCGTTATGTTTCTTGATGATATCATAAGCGATGCTTAGACCCAGACCAGTCCCTTTGCCTACTTCTTTTGTTGTGTAGAAAGGTTCGAATATTCTCTTTTGAATATCCTCAGGTATCCCGCTTCCCGTGTCGGAAATGGCGATATTGATACGGCCGCTGTCCTGCCACGTCTTCACCCGTATCTCGCCGTGCTGGTCGATTGCATGGGCCGCATTCATCAGCAGATTCATAAATACCTGGTTGAGCTGTCCCGGCCTGCACTTGGTGGGCGGGATACTGCCGAAATCCTTGATAAGAGTTGCTTTATACTTTAACTCGTTCCATACGATGTTGATGGTGCTTTCAAGCCCTGCATTAAGATCCGCAACCTTGTATTCCGCCTCATCGAGCCGCGAGAAACTCTTTAGGTCTTGAACAATCTTTTTCACCCTGTCGGCCCCGTCAAGAGATTCGGCGATGAGGTTGCGGATGTCTTCTGAAATATAGTCTATTTTGAGCGCGCGCTTTTTTTCATCGATCTCTTTAATGATTTCGGTATGGCCGTGATTCACCGCGCAAGCTTCGACGGCGCCGCGTTGAGAGTCAATAAACTCATAGATCTTGTCGACATACTTTTTCAATGTATTAATATTGCTGATGATGAACCCCATCGGGTTGTTGATCTCGTGGGCGACTCCGGCAGCGAGCTGACCGATCGATGCCATCTTTTCCTGCTGGAGTATCTGAGACTGAACGGCCTTGAGCTCGGCATAGGCCTTTTCGAGTTCCCGATTTTTCTGTTCCAGGGCATCTTCGGCGCGCTTCTGCTCAGTGATGTCCCTCGATACAAGCAGGATGCTTCTGATGGCCCCGTCGAAATCGACGACCGGGGTAAGCTTCGCATCCCACCAGCGGTTGTTTCCCCGGCGGTCCAGCGACATGTATCGGATAGAGACCGATTCGCCGCCGGAGGCCCTGAGGATCGCATCGACGACGAGTTCCCGGTTTGTGACCACCATGTCCGAAAAGCTGAGATTGACAATGTCCGAAGGCTCATCGAAGCCATGAAGTTTGCATCCTGCTTCATTCATGCTAAGGAAAAAACCGTCACGGGATAAATGGGCGATGCAGTCCTGTGAACTTTCGATGAAGGACCTGAAATAATCCTCCGAGACGCTGCTCATCTCCTCTGCCTGCCTGCGCTCGGTGATGTCGTAACATGATTCGAGGTACCCGGCGAAGTTCCCTTCACTGTCGTAATAGGGACGGCCCATATCGATTATCCACCGGTATTCGCCGTTATAGTTTTTCAGCCGGTATTCCATCTCGAAAGGCTGCCTCTCGTCGAAGGCTTTCTGAAATGTCTCGAAATACCTGTCGAAATCGTCCGGATGTATGTCATCCATCCAGCCGTCCCCGAGTTCATCCTCAAGCCGACGGCCAGTGAAATTGAGCCATGTATTATTGAAATAATCGCACTTCGCATCAGGCCCAAAACGTCTGATAAGGGCAGGGAAGTCGTCAAACAGGGCATTGGTTTTTTGCATGGGACCTCTACTTTGTCGCCACCGGGATGCTGATAGTAAAAGTGGTCCCTTTTCCGACAATGCTGTGCACTGTTATCTCTCCACTATGTTTTTTTATGATGTCGTAGGCTATGCTCAAGCCCAGTCCTGTTCCCTTACCTATTTCCTTTGTTGTGTAGAAGGGTTCGAAGATCCTCTTCTGTTTATCTTCAGGAATCCCGCTGCCCGTATCGGTAATTGAAATCTTGATATGGTCGTTCTCAAGCCATGTCTTGACCTTGATATCCCCGGTCTTTTCGATCGACTGGGCCGCGTTCATGAGGAGATTCATGAAGACCTGGTTGAGTTGCCCGGGATTGCATACCGTAAGAGGGATATCTCCATATTCCCTGACGAGTGTCGCCTTGTATTTCAGCTCATTCCATACGATATTGATCGTGCTTTCGAGGCCGGCATTTACGTCCGCTGTTTTAAACTCGGATTCATCTACCCGGGA
>JBGOVD010000209.1:0-4711 GCA_041477935.1 Dissulfurispiraceae bacterium
CCTTCATCTTTTCCTGAACGCCGAATCCGGCGAGTACCGCATTTCTTACAATATCAAAGACAGTCATACATGCCTCCTCAGTCTAACCGGAACGCAAATACAGGGGGGGCTTCAAGGCACACTTATGATTTCCCCGAATCAACCTTCCGGTTACTTATTTTTTAACTAAAGCATATACAGATTCGAGGGCGTTGTCCAGTTTCTCCAGTTCCTTCGTGCCTCCCTGGGCCATGTCTGGCTTGCCTCCGCCCCGACCGCCGGACAGTGCTGCAACACTCTTCAATATCTCTCCGGCACTGAACCGTTTCGTAAGGTCTTTGGTCACCATGGCGACAATCGAGGCCTGATCGTCTTTAGCAGATGCGATGACAATGACCCCGGAGCCCAAACGGTCCCTTACATTGTCCGCCAGCACTCTTAGATCTTTCTGTTCGAGATTATCGACGCGGCATGACAGAACCTTCACTCCGTCCACATCCCGCACAAGATCGAGAAGAGATGATGAGCTGTGTGAAGAGAGCTTCCCTTTGAGTGCTTCGATCTCCTTGTCCCTGTCTTTCAGGTCGGACATGACCTTCTCAAGTCTTTCGACCGGCTTGTCAGTCTTGAGCATATCCGCCATCTGTTTAAGTTCGTCCTTCTTCTGCCTCAGGAATTCATAGGCAGCCTTGCCCGTAAAGGCTTCTATCCTCCTGATTCCGGATGCTACGCTACCCTCGGAGACAATGGTAAAGAGCCCAACATCTCCCGTAGTCTTGCAGTGAGTTCCCCCGCAAAGTTCGGAGCTGAAGCCGGGAACCTTCACGACCCTTACTGTCTCTCCGTACTTCTCGCCAAAGAGGGCTATCACGCCCGCTTTCAAGGCGGTCTGGATATCGGATGTCTCGGTATGCACCGGTTTATTCTCAAGGATTTCGCCGTTTACAATATCCTCTATGGCATCCAGTTCACCTTTCTCGACCTGGTAGAAATGAGAGAAATCAAAACGCAGACGCTCGGTAGAAACATATGATCCGGCCTGTTTGACATGTTCGCCAAGGACCGACCTCAGAGCGGTATGGAGTATATGAGTCGCAGTATGGTTCCTTGCAATTGTCATCCGCGCATCTTTGTCGACCACACATTTAACTCTATCCCATACCTTGATATTGCCGCTCCGGATAGTGGCAACATGCGAATGGA
This sequence comes from Dissulfurispiraceae bacterium, assembly GCA_041477935.1. Classification (GTDB taxonomy): domain Bacteria; phylum Nitrospirota; class Thermodesulfovibrionia; order Thermodesulfovibrionales; family Dissulfurispiraceae; genus Fen-1308. The sequence goes on from JBGOVD010000209.1 coordinate 1,183, forward strand.
GTCCAGCCTCTTTTTTTGTATCCGCAACTGCCATCTCTGCCGGCCCGCTGAAAATAGTTCCCGTATCACCTACCTGCCCGCCCGATTCTCCGTAGAATGGCGTCCTGTCGAGAAAAAGTTCGACCTCATCACCTGCAGCCGCTTCGGTAACAACCCTTCCTTCTTTGATGATCGCCTTGATGACCGATTCGGTTTCAAGTAAATCGTATCCGACAAAAACGGTTTCGCCGATTTCAGAACGGAGTTCCTTATAAATCGTTGCTATGGCTTCTTCTTCTCCCACCCATGATGCCCTGGCCCTCTCGCGCTGGAGCTGCATCTCTCGGTTGAAGCCCTCTTCGTCGATGTGAAGATGGTTGTCCATGGCAATATCGCGTGCAAGGTCCAGAGGAAACCCGAAGGTGTCATAAAGTTTGAAGAGTTCATCACCGGGGATGACCTTGCCACCGGCCTGTTTCAGTTTGGAGATCGCCTCATCGAGAAGCCGCATCCCCTGATCGAGGGTCCTGGTAAAACGCTCCTCCTCAAAGAGCAGCACTTTCGACGACCTCTCCCTTTCCTGCACCAGTTCCGGATATATATCGCCCAGTGTGTCTGCAACAGAGCCCATCAGTTTGAAGAGCACAGGTTCTTCGAAGCCCAGGAGCTTTGCATGTCTCGCCGCCCTCCTGATAATGCGCCTCATCACATATCCCCTGCCTTCGTTCGAAGGCAGCAGGCCTTCTGAAAGCAGAAATGCGACAGACCTGAGATGGTCCGCTATGACCCTGATCGAAATATCGGACTCCGCATTCTTTCCGTATGCCACTCCCGACATCGAACTTATGGCTGAGATAATGGGAGAAAAAAGGTCTGTGTCGAAATTGTTTATTTTGCCCTGAAGAACGGCGGCGACGCGCTCAAGACCCATTCCCGTATCGATACTCGGTTTAGGAAGGGGGGTCAGCGTCCCCGACTCGTCGCGGTTGAACTGCATGAATACAAGGTTCCAGAGTTCGAGATAACGATCGCAGTCGCATCCGACCTTGCAGTCCGGACTTCCGCAGCCTACTTCCTCACCTTGATCGATAATAATCTCGGAGCAGGGACCGCATGGCCCCGTATCGCCCATCTGCCAGAAGTTGTCCTTTGCGCCGAGCCGGACAACACGTTCAGCCGGAATACCCGTCAGCTCCGGCCAGAGCCCGGCCGCTTCGTCGTCGTCCTGATAGACGGTCGCCCATAGTTTATCCTTGGGCAGCTTGAATCTTTCGGTCAGGAGTTCCCACGCGAAAAGGATGGCGTCTCTCTTGAAATAGTCGCCGAAAGAGAAATTCCCGAGCATCTCGAAAAAAGTGTGATGCCTGGCAGTATGCCCTACGTTCTCAAGGTCGCTGTGCTTGCCGCCTGCCCTCATGCATTTCTGGGATGTAGTTGCCCGCGTATACGGGCGCTTTTCCTCTCCAAGAAAGATCGATTTAAACTGGACCATGCCGGCATTCGTGAAAAGCAGCGTGGGGTCGTTCCTCGGGATAAGCGACGAGCTGTTGAGCACCTCGTGGCCTTTTTCTTTATAGTACTCCAGGAAGGTATTTCTAATATCGGAACCTTTCATATATCCTCTTTTCTACTTCACCCTTCCCGGTTCTGAACTGACAATCGCAGTCAGCTTGCCATCGATAAAGGTGAGTCTCGTCTTGAATATCCCCGCGATGGAAGAATACATCCACAACTCTTGCGGCTTACCGTCGGTTGTATTGGAAAGCTTAACCTCATCAGGAGCACCCCAGGCATAACGCACCTGCGTGGGCGTCATTCCGGGCACTACCTCGCTTTTGATAATATGCTCCTGCATCTCGACAGGATAATCCTTGATCTCATCCTGGGTGAACCTGATTTGAGAAGAGGCACAGCCGATAAGCAGCAAAGCGGCGAGACTCAATACGATCGCTAGCAGTCTGATCATTTTATTGTCCTCCTTTCGGGCATAAATTATTATTCGTAAATCTCTTCTTCGTCGAAATAGGTCCTGAGCACCCGTCCAATGATCTCCGGAGAGTATCCTTTTCTCGCCAGGGAACCCCAGAGCCTTCTCTTTGCAGTAAAGGTATCCAACCCCTGTATCTGTTTCACTTTTTTCTCTACAAAAGTGCGCGCGGCCTCCAGATACTCATCATCCTCTCCTGATATCCCGTCGACGATCTCCGGCGGAATACCCTTTGCAAGCAGATAGTGGACAACCCCTCGTTTGCCAAGCTGTTTGTGCTCTACCGCCGTCCGCTTCAGGGCTTCTGCATACTTTGCATCGTTGACAAAGCCTTTTTCCTTTAAATAACTGCTGACACTTCTGCCGTTTTCTTCTGTAAATCCCTTCCTCTGAAGCCTCTGAATGATCTCCCTTTCGCTTCTGTCCCGGTATCGCAGCAGCAGAAACGCGTACTGCAAAGCCTTCCGGTAATTATCTTCAATAGGCTTCAAATCCTTCCGTTATGAACGAGCTTTATTTCGTACCGCCCTTCGCTTCATCGACTGCGGCAGTCTTCAACCCGTAGGCTTCGAATATCTTCTGCTCGATCTCCTGACCGATTGATGGATTGTTCTTGAGGTATTCTCTCACATTTTCTCTGCCCTGACCGATCCTTGTGCCGCTGTAGCTGTACCACGCGCCCGCTTTTTCGATAATAGTCTTTTCGACTCCGAGATCTATGATTTCACCCACCCTTGAGATCCCTTCATTGAAATAGATATCAAATTCAGCCTGGCGGAACGGCGGGGCCACCTTGTTCTTTACGATCTTGACTCTTACCCTGCCGCCGATGATCTCCTGACCGTCCTTCAGGCCTTCGATCTTCCTGATGTCGAGTCTCATCGAAGAGTAGAACTTGAGCGCGTTGCCGCCGGTAGTCGTTTCGGGATTGCCGAACATAACGCCGATCTTCATCCTTATCTGGTTGATGAATATAACCGTTGTCATCGACTTGGATATGGCGGCGGTAAGCTTTCTCAGTGCCTGGCTCATGAGTCTTGCCTGAAGTCCCATGTGGGAATCGCCCATCTCGCCTTCTATTTCAGCCTTTGGTACAAGTGCAGCTACCGAATCGACTACGACGATGTCTATGGCGCCGCTTCTCACCAACGTCTCTGTCACCTCGAGTGCCTGCTCGCCGGTGTCGGGCTGGGATACGAGGAGGTCGTCGATATTGACACCGATTTTAGCGGCGTAGTTAACATCGAGGGCATGCTCTGCATCGATAAAGGCTGCAACTCCACCTGTTTTCTGCGCCTGCGCAATGGCATTCAGTGCCAGTGTAGTCTTACCCGAAGATTCCGGGCCGTATATCTCAATGACCCTTCCCCTCGGGAATCCGCCGATTCCTGTGGCAATATCAAGGGTCAAAGATCCGGTAGGGATCGCCTGTATTCCCTCGGCAACATCGCTTGAGCCGAGACGCATGATCGAGCCCTTCCCGAAGCTTCTTTCGATCTGTGAAATGGCCATCTCGATGGCCTTGAGTTTGTCCTTGTTCATGTATGTCCTCCTTATTAATTA